>DATIVM010000299.1:0-8418 GCA_035465975.1 Usitatibacter sp. | reverse complement strand
CGCAGCGAGATCCTCGACGGCGCGCGCGAAGGCGATGCCATCGTCGTGCACAGCGAGCGCTCCCTCGATGCGGGCATGCGCGTGAAGGTGGTCGATGCGATCGTGCGGCCGGCGCGATGATCAACCTCGCCAGCCGCGACGTGCTTCACGGGTGGGGACGGTTCGTTTCCACGGGGCTGGGCCTCGGCCTGCTGATCGCGCTCACGTTGTCGATGGCGGGCATCTACCGCGGGCTCGTGGACGACGGCGAGGCGCTGCTCGAGATCGGCGGGGCCGACCTGTGGGTGGTGCAGCAGTCGACGCTCGGCCCCTACGCGGAGCCGTCCAGCGTGCGCGACGACGCCTATCGCAGCCTGCTCGGCATTCCCGGCGTGGCCGCTGCCGGCAACGTGACTTATCTCACGATGCAGGTCCGGCACGGGCGCGACGAGGTGCGCGTGATGCTGGTCGGCTACGAGCCGGGGCGCCCGGGCGAGCCCGGCTTCCTCGTGGCCGGCCGCCCGATCACGCGGGCGCACTACGAGGCCATCGCCGACTTGCGCACGGGGCTCGCGCTCGGCGACCGCGTCCGCATACGCCGGCACGAATACACGATCGTCGGGCTCACGCGCCGCATGGTCTCCGCGGGCGGCGATCCCATGATCTTCGTGCCGCTGCGTGATGCGCAGGAGGTCCAGTTCCTCAAGGACAACGATGCGCTGCTGAACGAGCGCGCGCGCACGGCGGCCAATCCCGCGTTCAACCGCCCCGGCGTGCCCGGCTTGCTGGAGGCCGTGCAGGCGAGCCAGTCCTCGAGCCAGAGCGTGAATGCCGTGCTGCTCAGGCTGGACGCGCACGCCGATGCAGCCGGCGTGGCCGACCACATCCGCCGCTGGAAACGCCTCGAGGCGTATACCCGCGCCGACATGGGCGAGATCGTCGTGGCGAAGCTCATCGCCTCCTCGGCGCGCCAGATCTTCCTCTTCCTCGTGATCCTCTCGGTGGTGAGCGGCGCGATCGTCGCCTTCATGATCTACACCATGACGCTCAACAAGCTGCGCGAGATCGCGGTGCTCAAGCTGATCGGCGCGCGCAACCGCACCATCACCGCCATGATCCTGCAGCAGGCGCTGGCGCTCGGCGCCATCGGCTTCGTGGTCGGCCGCGCCACCGCGGCGCTCTGGGTGCCGATCTTCCCCAAGTACGTGCTGCTCCTGCCCGGCGACGCGGTGCGCGGCGCGGTCCTCGTGTTCGCGATCTGCGCGCTCGCGAGCGTGGTGGCGATCCGCGCGGCGTTGCGCGTGGATCCGGCCCATGCCATCGGCGGCTGAGGCCGTGCTTCCCGCCATCGCGTTGCGAGGGCTCACGAAGCGCTACGGCGAGGGCGGCTCCGCCGTCGAAGCGCTGAAGGGCGTGGACATGGAGATCGCGCCGGGCGAGGTGGTCGGCCTCATCGGGCCGAGCGGCTCGGGCAAGAGCACGCTGCTCAAGTGCCTCGGCGCGGTGATCGAGCCCACGTCGGGACACATCGCGCTCGCCGGGGAGACGGTCTACGACGGCGGCTGGAAGATCGCCGACCTGCGTGCCCTGCGGCGCGACCGCATCGGGTTCGTGTTCCAGGCGCCGTACCTGATCCCGTTCCTCGACGTGACCGACAACGTCGCGCTGCTGCCGATGCTCGCCGGAGTGCCCGATCGCCAGGCGCGCGAGCGGGCGCGCGCGATGCTCGCGGCGCTGGACGTCGCGCACCGGGCGGACGCGAAGATCGCGGAGCTCTCCGGCGGGGAGCAGCAACGCGTGGCGATCGCCCGGGCCCTCGTGAACGAGCCGCCGATCATTCTCGCCGACGAGCCCACCGCGCCGCTCGACAGCGAACGCGCGCTCACCGTGATCCGCATCCTGAACGAAATGGCGCGGCGCTTCTCCACCGCCATCATCGTCGTCACCCACGACGAGAAGATCATCCCCACCTTCCGGCGCATCTACAGGATCCGCGACGGCCGCACGTACGAGGAAGCCGGCCAGGCCCTCGCCGCGTAAGACCGGCGAAGGGACGCGGCGGGCCTGCCGGGCATTTGCGCCGTCCCGCGTGGGGACCGCCCCTTTGGGCGGATAATGGGTGACCGAAGCCAAAGGACCGCCTGCAAATGCGAACCGCTCGCCTGAAGTCGCTCTTCGAGGAAGTTCTCAAGACCCTCCCCAAGCCGTACACGGAAGACGTGGTCGAGGACGTCTTCGTCGCCATCGAGAACGATCCCCGCTGGAAGAAGGAGTACGACGACCTGCAGTACAACCTCCACAAGAACATCGTCAATCCGTGGGGCGGCTTCTGGATCGCCCACCTGACCGGGCGAATCGCGGGCGAGCAGGTCTCGGCCTCGCGCACGACCCTGATCGAGTCCTACGCGAAGCTCGCGAAGGGGCCGAAGCCCGCAGGCAAGAAGGTGAAGGAGCCCGAGGCGCTGAAGGCGATGTCCGAGTACTTCTTCGCGAACAAGGAGACGCTGCCCGCCGCCGTGCGCGAGAACCGCAGCCTGATCCTCGAGCTCATCAAGGCGGGAATCGACGTCGCGGACGCATTCGCGAAGAGCCTCGAGAAGCCCGCCGTCGCGCGCTAGTCGAGGCTCGGCATGCGTCGCGCAGCTCTCGCCGCGTGCGCCGGCCTGCTCGCCCCCGTCTCGATCGCCTTTGGGGCGGACACGGCCTTCCGGGTGGAGGTCCATCCGGTCCCCACGCTCACGCTCTCCGTCGCCCAGGTGCTCGCCGGATCGGCAAGCGACTCCACGCGCGTCACCATCGCGGGCGAGCTGCGGCTCCCGTTCGCGACGCAGGCGCGCGTTCCGGCCGTCATCCTGCTGCACGGGGATGCGGGTGCGATTTCGAACCAGGTCGCGTGGACCGAAGAGCTCAATGCGATCGGGATCGCGGTGTTCAACCTCGACAGCTTCAGCGGCCGGGGCGCCGTGAGCACCACGGCCGATCTCGGCTCCATGCCGGATTCGGTGGGGAGCACCGCGCGCGTCGTCGATGCGTACCGTGCGCTCGCGGTGCTCGCCCGGCATCCGCGCATCGATCCCGCACGGATCGCCGTCATGGGCTTCTCGTCCGGCGGCCGCACGGTGATGGTCGCGGCGCAGAGCCGCTTCGCCAGGGCGTACGGCGCGCCCGGCCCGGGTTTCGCGGCCTATGTAGCGCTTTACCCCTCCTGCAATGTCCGGTTCCTCGAGGACACGCGCGTCGAGCCCGGGCCGCAACGCGTCTTCATCGGCGCGGCGGATGTCACGACCTCCGCGTCGACATGCGCTGCCTATGTCGATCGGCTCCGCGCGGCGGGCGCCGACGCCACCATCGTCGCGTACGCCGGAGCGCACCACGGCTTCGACAATGTCGCGGCGCGCACGCTCAACCGCGTGCCGCAGGCGGCCAACACGTCGAAATGCAACCTGGTCGAGAAGACGCGCGGCGAGCTCGTGAATGCCGAGACCGGACGCCCCTTCGACATGGGCGATGCGTGCGTCGGCAAGGGGCTCATCGCCGGCTACAACGCGGCGGCCGATGCCGCGACCAAGTCGGCCGTGAAGTCGCTGCTGCGGGAACGCTTCGGGCTTCGACAGGCCGCGGATTGACCGTGGACCGGAACCTCGAAAGGCTCTCCCGCCTCGACTGCTGCGCCGTTTCCGACGCGCTGGACAAGCTCGGCCTGCCCGGCGTGGTGACCGGCCTGTCGCAGCTCTCCGCGCCGCGGCGCATCGCGGGACGCGCGGTCACCGTGAAGCTGGGCGCCGGAAAGGCGCCGCCCGGGCCGGCGAGGCATCTCGGCACGGCGGCGATCGAAGCCTGCCGTCCCGGCGACATCATCGTCGTCGAGCAACGCAGCGGCGTGGAGGCGGGAAGCTGGGGCGGGATCCTCACGCTGGGCGCGAAGCTGCGCGGCGTCGCGGGCGTCGTCGCCGACGGCGCCGTGCGCGACATCGACGAGGCGAAGGGATACGAATTCCCGATCTACGCGCGCTCGTGCACCTCGAGGACGGCGCGCGGGCGCATCGTGGAGCTCGGGACGAACGTGCCGATCCGCATCGGGGACGCCGAGGTGCACCCCGGAGACTACGTGCTCGCCGACGGCAGCGCGGTGATCTTCATCGCGCCGGCCGACGTGGAAAGGGTGCTGGATGCGGCGGAGCTCATCGCCCGCAAGGAGGCCGCCATGATCGAGGCGCTACGCGCGGGAACGCCCATCGGCGAGGTGATGGGCGCCGATTACGAGCACCTGCTGAAGTAGCGCGCCGCTCCCGATCGCGCAAGCCTCACGAGGACCGCTTGTCAGCCACCTCGTGGAGCATGTAGCGCAGGCATTGCTCGATTCCGGCGGCGCTCAGCGGATCGGCCGATGCGGGCTCCAGGCTGAGGAAGACGCAACCGTCGGCGATCCGTTCGTCCATCCTTCCGATCTTCGTGCACTCGGCGGAGGGACAGGCCCACGCGCTCCGGCGGCAGTCGCGCAGCTTGTCCAGCACGGCCTGCTCGCTTCCCGCCACGTTGTCGATGCGCACGCTCAATCCCGCGCCGGTTTTCTCGATGTGGAAGCTCACGGTCTCGCTCCTCTCGGCCAGGTGAGGATTCCATTCCATGCCCGCGGAACATGGCGGGTTTGACGCAGGGCAAGGATCGGATGAAAAACCGCCTCGCGCCCCTCAGCGCCTGCGGCGCTCGTGCAGCACGAGCGCGACGCCGCTCGCGACGATGACCGCCATGCCCAGCGCCGAGAGGCCGTCGGGCAGGTGGCCGAAGAGGAGCCACCCGTACGCGGTCGACCAGATCATCTGCAGGTAGGTGAACGGCGCGACGAGCGTCGCGGGCGCGCGCAGGAACGCGGCCGTGAGGAAGCCGTGCCCGAGCCCGGCGAGGAGGCCGAGCAGGACGAAGAAGAACCCGTCGCGCACCGTGAACGTGCCGGGCTTGTCGACGAACGGAAGCGCGAGGGTCAGCACGATCGTGCCGACCAGCGCCGAGTAGAAGAGCGTCGTGTGCGGCGTGTCGTTCGGGACCTTGCGGGTGAGGAGCTGGTAGAACGCGTTGGCGATCGCGGCCAGCACGAGGAGCGCGGTCGCGGGGTGGAAGACCGCGGAGCCGGGGCGCACGATCAGCACGATCCCGGCGAACCCCGCGAACGCCGACCAGAACCGTGCGCGCGTGGGCGTCTCGCCCAGCACCGGCCTCGAGAGCGCGATCGCGAACATCGGCGCGAGGAACGCGATCGCGGTGCCCTCCGCGAGCGGCAGGAAGCGCAGCGCCGCCACGAAGCAGGTTGTCGCGACGACGAGGCAGAGCGAGCGCAGCAGCTGCGCGGCCGGATGCCGCGTGCGCCAGAAGCCCGCGCCGCCGCGATGCCAGGCGATCGGCGTCGTCACGGCCATCTGTCCCGCGTACCGCGCCCACACCACCGCGAACAGCGGGTGGTCGAGGACCAGGTACTTGGCGGTCGTGTCGAGCGAGCTGAAGAAGAATCCGGCGAGGAGGACGAGCGGCAGCGCCCGGCGCAACGGATGCCCGGCGTTCATCCGCGGCGCCGAGGCGCGCTCGTTGCGCGGCGCGTTCTCCTCACAGCGTTCCCGGATACGCCCCGCCGTCGATCAGCAGGTTCTGCCCCGTGATGTAGCTCGCCTGCGCGCTGCAGAGATAGGCGAAGGCGTCGCCGAATTCCGCCGGATCCCCGAGCCGCCCCGCGGGCGTCGCGCGCAATCGCTCCTGCCGGATCTCCTCGAGCGTCTTTCCCGCCGCCTTCGCCGCGGCCGCCATCGTCGCGTTCAGGCGATCGGTCGCGAACGCACCCGGCAGCAGGTTGTTGATCGTCACGTTGTGCGCCGCCACCTGGCGTGCGAGTCCGGCGACGAATCCGGTGAGCCCCGCGCGGGCGCCGTTGGACAATCCGAGCGCGGGGATCGGCGCCTTCACCGCGCCGGACGTGACGTTCACGATCCGCCCGAAGCGCCGCACGATCATGCCGTCGAGGGTCGCCTTGATGAGCTCGATCGGCGTGATCATGTTGGCGTCGAGCGCCGCGATCCACTGCTCGCGGCTCCACGTGCGGAAATCTCCGGGCGGCGGGCCGGCGGCGTTGGTGAGCAGGATGTCGACCTCGCCGGCGGCGCCGAGGGCGCGCGCGCGTCCGTCGGGCGTCGTGATGTCCGCGGCGACCGCGGTCAACTTCGCGCCGGTCGCCTCGCGGATCTCGCGCGCCGCCTTCTCCAGCGCTTGCGTCCCGCGCGCGACCATCGTGACGTTCACGCCTTCGCGGGCGAGCGAATGGGCGCACGCGCGCCCCAGTCCCTTGCTCGCGCCGCACACGAGGGCGTTGCGCCCGCGGATGCCGAGGTCCATGCGGTTTCCTTCAGGTCTCGTGGTCGATGAGGTTCAACGCGGAAGCCTGTAGTACACGATCGCCAGTCCCAGCGCGAGCCCGAGGAAGCACGCGACGCTCCCGTCGAGCTGCGCGAGCAGCCGGTGCGCATCGTCGGCCGCGCCGTAGTAGACGCTCGGCTGCAGCCCGAACGACTCGAGCTTCGTCGCGATCGGCACCGGCAGGTAGGGCTTCCACAGGCGGTAGACGAATCCCGCCGAGACGATCCAGAGCGGCATCAGCAGGATGAGGCCCGAGATGCGGCCGATGAGCCGGAATCGTTCCGTGCGCGCGACCGGATAGGAGGCGTGCGCCCAGGGGAACAGCACCACGGCGAGAACCAGCAGCGCGACGACGAGGGGCGCGAGGACGCCGAACGCGAACCCCTCGAGCAGCTTCCGGCCGTCGAACACGACGCCGGGGCGAACCAGGATGGCGTTGGAAAAGCCCGGGACCCGCGCCGCGAGCCAGAGCCTGTCGAGCGCGATTCCCGCCAGGAATGCGGCGGCGACGAGCATCGTTGCGATCCTGCGCGTGCCCAGCGGGCCTCCCTTGTCGCGACGGCTTCCGTGGCCGAGCGACGGTCGTCCTTGTCTCGCTAGCCTAGCGAAATCGACCCGCGTTGACGAGGGCGGCGGCCTTTCGCGCCGCGAGCCCGGTCACTCGCGCGGCGCCGCGCTCGCCCGCACCGCGAGCGCCACGCAGGCCACCCCGAGCAGGCTCACGATCGAGAGCAGCGCGAATCCCGCGCCGTAGCCGAGCCCGATCCGCCCGTGTAGCGCGGCGAACGCGGGCGGCATGACGATCACGCCCGCGTAGGTCCACACCAGGCTTCCGCCCGTCGCATGCCCGATGGCTCCCGCGGGGCTGAAGCGCGAGATCATCGCCATGTAGACGCCGTTCCATCCCACGGCGCTGAAGCCGAACAGCGCGCTCGCTGCGATCACCGCGACGATCGGCCACTGCGGCGCCATCGCGGCGGTGAGGAGCGCGCCGACGGTCGCGAGCATCCCGTTGAGGATCAGCGCCGCGCCGCCCGAATGGATGCGATCGGCGAGCCAGCCCCAGGAGAGCCGGCCGGCGGCGCCGCTCGCGTGCGTGATGGAGAGCACGGTTCCCGCGAGCACGAGGCTCAGGTGGATGTCGCCGACAAGATACGTGGCGAGGAATCCCGTGAGCGAAAGCTGCACACCGGAGTAGAGGAGGGAGGCGGCCGCGATCCAGCGCAGCGGCCGGTGCCGCCAGACGAGCGCGAAGCTGCGCAGCGCCGACGAGAGCACGGGCGCGTCGGGCTCGCGCTCCGTGTCCCACGCGCGGCGCACGACGCCGATCGCGATGCCGAGTGCGGCGAGGAGCACGGCGCACGCCGCGAGCGCCGCCTGCCATCCCGCCGCGAGCGTGATCGCGGGCGCCAGCATGCCGGAGAGGACGCCGCCGATCGGCACGCCCGTCTGCTTGATCGAGTAGAGCAGGTTGATGCTGCGGTGCGAGGGGATGCGCGCGAGCAGCGCCGAAGCGGCCGGGTTGGGAATGCCGTAGCCGATGCCCATCGCGAGCGCGCCGGGAACGAGCGCGTACACGGAACCGCTCGCGGAAATCGCGCAACCCGCGGCGATCAGCCAAAGCGAGAGCTGGCTCGCGCGCACCGCGCCGTATCGCATCACGATGCCGCCCGCGGCCGATGCGGAAACCATCGCGCCGAAGAAGACGAGGCCCACCTGGTAGCCGATGAGCGCCGGGCTCACGCCGAGGCCCTTCGCGGCCGCCGGCGCGACGGCGGCGAGCGCGAGGATCCCGAGCGTGGAGAACGACTGCGTCGCGGTGGTGAGGGCCAGCACGGGCCCGACGGGCAGTTCCGGCGCGGGCGCCGGCGGCGCGTTCGAGGGAGAGGGCACCGCTGTTTCGTGTCCTAGCGCAGCATCTCCAGCCGCTGCGCCGCGCCGAGGAGGCTCCAGTCCGCGCCGCGCCGCGCGACGAGCTGCAGGCCGATCGGAACGCCGTCCCGGCTCTTCCCCCACGGGATCGTGATCGCGGGAAGCCCC
>DATIVM010000298.1:0-10001 GCA_035465975.1 Usitatibacter sp. | reverse complement strand
AATGTTGTCGAAGACCGCCGACAGGAACCCCAGCCCCAGGGCCGTGGGCCAGGACGCCACGGGCAGCTTGTCCACCGGCATCATCGACGCGGCCAGCACCAGCGAGAGCAGGAAGATGGTGCCCTTGAGGGTGGGCTTGAGCAGGGACCACTCGGGGCTGCGCAGCGGCGCCGTGGCGAGGATCGCCGCCCACACCGCGAGACCGATCACCGGGAGGCGATCGAGCACCTCGGGATACTTCACGTTCGCGACCACGTTCGCCACGATCGCCACGCCGAGGATGAAAGCGACGATGCCCACGCGCACCCAGTCCAGGCGCGTGCCGCGCGGCGTGTCCTTCATGATCGGCGAATAGGCCTGCTGCTGGCGCGCGGCGACGATGCCGAAGATCACGAGCGCGGTGCCCGACGCGATGAATCCCTCGAGCACGTCGAGCGGGCTCACGCCGTCGATCCACATCATGGTGGTGGTGGTGTCGCCCACGACGCTCCCCGCGCCGCCGCCGTTGGAAGCGGCGACGATCGCCGCGAGGTAGCCGATGTGCACCTTCCTCTTGAAGACGCCTGCGGCGACCGTGCCGCCGATCAGCGCCGCGGCGATGTTGTCGAGGAAGGACGAGAGCACGAACACCATGACGAGCAGGAGGAAGCCGCCCTTCCAGTCGTCGGGCAGGACGCGCGGCAACTCGAGCGGCACGTGCGAGTCCTCGAAGTGCTTCGAAAGGAGCGCGAAGCCCATGAGGAGCAGGAACAGGTTCGCGATCATCACCCACTCGTGCCCGACATGGGCGACGAAGCCCCCGAGCCCCGGACCCTGGTCGAAGCCGGTGAAGAGGATCTTGTAGAGCGTAACGACCACGAGGCCGCCGACGGCGACCCGGAAGGTGTGGTGGTGGAAGAAGGCGATGCCTGCGAGGGTCGCCGCGAAGAGGATGAAGTCGACCGGGACGGGGCCCAGCATCACGGGGGTCGCGTGCATGGCGGCGGATTCTAGCATCCGCCCCCTGACCGCCCGCACGCGGTGGGCCTCGCGCGACTGTGGAATACTTCCGCAGTCCACCGCGTTCACTTCCGTTTGCCGACGGATTCGCCGACCCTTCCGGAGACCTCGCCCATGATGCTTCCCCTGCTCCCCACCACCATCGCGGGCAGCCTGCCCAAACCCTCCTGGCTCGCGGAGCCGAACAAGCTGTGGGCGCCGTGGAAGCTCGAGGGCGAGGCGCTCGCCGAGGGCAAGCGCGATGCCGTGCGCCTCGTGCTGGCGCTCCAGGAGAAGTCCGGCATCGACATCGTGACCGACGGCGAGCAGACCCGCCGCCACTTCGTGAACGGCTACATGGAGAAGCTCGAGGGCATCGACTTCAAGAACCTGAAGACGGTGAAGATCCGCAACCGCTACGACGCCAACGTGCCGCGGGTGGTGGCCCCGGTCCGCCGTCCCGCGCCGGTGCACTCCGAGGACGTGCGGTTCCTGCGCTCGCAGACCACGCACGCGGTGAAGTTCACGCTGCCCGGCCCCATGACGATGGTCGACACGCTCCACGACGAGCACTACGGGAGCCGGGAGAAGCTCGCGATGGCCTTCGCCGAGATCCTCAATACCGCGGCGCGCGAGCTGGAGGCCCTCGGCGTGGACGTGATCCAGTTCGACGAGCCCGCCTTCAACGTCTACTTCGACGAGGTGCGCGACTGGGGCATCGCGGCGCTCGAGCGCGCGCGCCAGGGCCTGAAGTGCAAGACCGCGGTGCACATCTGCTACGGCTACGGCATCGAGGCGAACATCACCTGGAAGAAGTCGCTCGGCAACGAATGGCGCCAGTACGAGCAGACCTTCCCGCTGCTCGCAAGCTCCGCCATCGACCAGGTCTCGCTCGAATGCGCCAACTCGCGGGTGCCGATCGACCTCATCGCGCTCCTCGAGGGCAAGGACGTGCTGGTGGGCGCGATCGACGTGGCGACGAACCGGGTCGAGACGCCCGAGGACGTGGCGAAGGTCCTGCGCGCGGCGCTCAAGCACGTGCCGAAGGAGCGCCTGTATCCCTGCACCAACTGCGGCATGGTGCCCCTGCCGCGCGAGGTGGCGGCAGGCAAGCTCGCGGCGCTCGGGGCGGGCGCGGCGCTGGTTCGCGCGGAACTTGTCTGAGGCCGGGCGCTCCATCGGCATGAGGAGGTGCCGATGGATCGAGCCGTGTTGGTCGCCCTCCTGGTGGGGCTCGTGGTGGTCGTCGCGTACGTGATCGTGATGCGCGTCTTCTTCCGCGACAGCCAGGCCCTCGACCGCAAGATCGACTTCAGCAAGATGCGCGAGTGGAAGGACGAGGACTGAGTCAGGCGGCGCGCGCGACGGGCGCCCCGCGTTCAGGCCATGCGGTAGCGCGCGACCGCGTCCTCGTCCCAGGCGAGCCCGCAGCCGGGGCGCTCCGAGGGGATCGCCATGCCGTCCACAACGCGCAGCGGCTCGGCGAGGATCGGCGCCGCCCAATCCACGTACTCGAGCCAATGGGCCGTGGGCGTCGCGCACATCAGCTGCGCGCTCACCTCGGGGAAGAGGTGCGTCGACATCTCGATGCCGCGCGCCGCCGCGAGCGCGGCCGCCCGCTGCCAGCCGGTGACGCCGCCGATGCGTTCGAGGTCCGGCATCACGAGGTCGCACGCCCCCGCCTCGAGGGCCTGCTCCATGGCGTACGGCAGGGAGAAATTCTCGCCGATCTGGATCGGGGTCGCGAGGCTCGCGGCGAGCTTCGCGGCGCCGGCGTAGTCGTCGTGCCGGATCGGTTCCTCGATCCACGCCACGCCCTCGGCGTCGAGCGCCCGGCCGCGCTCCAGCGCCTCGGCGACGCCGAGCGCCTGGTTGTAGTCGACCATGATCGCGACGGACGGGCCGACCCGCTCGCGCACCGCCCGGACCGCGGCGACGTCGCCGGCGAGCGTGGCGTAGCCGAGCCGCAGCTTCAGCGCCTCGAAGCCGCCCTCGAGCAGCTCCGCGGCCTCGTCGGCGAGCGGGCCGAGGTCCATCAGCCCGAGGCCGTTGCTGTTGTAGGCGCGGACGGGACGCGGCGCCGAGCCGAGCAGGACCGCGAGCGGCTGCCCGTGCGCGATCGCGAGCGCGTCCCAGCAGGCGACGTCGAACGCGGACATCGCCATGCGCACGATGCCCTGCACGCCGATCAGCGTGAAGCGGCGCGTGAGCTTCTTCCACGCGTCGAGCGGCGCCACGCGCTCGCCCCGGGTGACGCGCTCGATCTCGGCGAGGATCGACGCGATGCCGGCCGCCGCCGCGGGAACGTAGCAGAAGAGGTAGGCGCGCCCGGTGACGCCTTGCTCCGTCTCGAGATCTACGAGGACGAGCGGCGCCGCGCGCACCGCCGCCTGGCTCGTGCCGAGCACGTGGCGCATCGGCACCTCCACGGCTCGCGCACGGATCGCGCGGACCGTGAGCGTCGGCGCGCTCATCGCGGCGCGCCGGCGGCGTGCAGCGCGAGGATGTCGCGCACGGCGCGGTTCGCGGGCGTCGGAACCCCGACCGCCTCGCCGAGCTGCACCACGCCGCCCGAGAGCCACTCGACTTCGAGCGGGTTGCCGCGCTCGAGGTCGTGGTGCATCGACGAGCTCATGTCGTAGGGCAGGCCGTCGGCGAACGCGAGGCGCTCGTCCGCGTAGCCTTCGGGCAGCGACACGCCGTGCGCGCGCCCGACGGCGACGGTTTCGCGCATGAGCTCGTGCAGGAAGGCGCGCGCGCGGGGCTCGGCGCGGATCGCGCCGATCGGCCGGCGCATCGTGGTGGTCGCGCCCGAGAGCCCGACCAGGAACACGTACTTCTCCCAGAGCGAGCGGCGGATGTCCGGCGAGAGCTCGGCGCTCACGCCCGAGGCGGCGAGCGCCTCGTGCAGGAAGCGCGCGCGCGGCGAGACGCGGCCGTCGTATTCGCCGACGATCACGCGCTGCATCGTCCCGACCTGCCTGATGGCGCCGGGCCGCGCGATGTGGGTCGCGACGTAGCCCACGCCGCCCATCACGCGCTCCGGCCCGAAGTGGCGGCGCAGGATGTCGTCCTTGATGACGCCGTTCTGGAGCGAGAGCACACCGGTCCGCGGTCCGACCATCGGGGCGATCGCCTTCGCGGCCGCCTCGGTGTCCCACAGCTTCACGGAGAGGATGACCAGGTCGACGGGCCCCAGGGAGGCGGGATCGTCGGTCGCCTTCACCTTCGGGACGTGGATGTCGCCCTGGGCTTCGTTCTCGATGCGCAATCCCGCATCGCGCATCGCCTGGAGGTGCGCGCCGCGCGCGACGAACGTGACGTCGTACCCGGCCCGCGCGAGCCGGCCCCCGAAGAAACCGCCGACTCCGCCGGCGCCCATCATCGCGATCTTCATGGCGCGAAGGATAACAAATAGGAAAAATGGGGTCAGATTACTTTTTCCGCGGGGCGGAAAAAGTAATCTGACCCCAATTTTCCTACTCGGTGGGCGTGGCGGCCGCGGTGCGCGCGGCGAGCAGGCGCGAGGAGTTCTTCTCGAGCCAGTGGCGGATGCGGTTGGCGTCCGCGATGCGGGTGAGGCGGCCCCAGGAATCGAGCAGCACGATCACCACCGGCTGGTTGGCGATCATCGCCTGCATCACGAGGCACTTGCCCGCCTCGTTGATGTAGCCGGTCTTGGACAGGCCGATCTTCCAGTCGGAATGCCGCACCAGGCCGTTGGTGTTGATGAAGCTGAGCTTGCGCTTCGAATTCGGAAGCTGCACCGAGACCGCGGGCGTGGTGGTGTATTCGCGGATCAGCTCGTATTGCGAGGCGGCGGCGACGAGCTTGCCGAGGTCCGCGGGGCTCGAGACGTTCTCGGGGGAGAGCCCGGAGGAATCGACGTAATGGGTCTGGGCGAGGCCGAGCTGCTTCGCCTTCTCGTTCATCGCGGCGACGAAGGCGTCGATGCCGCCTGGATAGTTGCGGCCCAAAGCGGCCGCCGCGCGGTTCTCGCTCGCCATGAGCGCGAGCCGCAGGAGGTCCTCGCGCCGGAAGTTGCTGCCGATCGGCAGCCGCGACGTGGTGTTCTTGACGTGGTCGACGTCGTCGGCCGTGATCTCGATCGCCTCGTCCAGCGGGAGCTTCGCGTCGAGCACCACCATCGCGGTCATCAGCTTGGTGATCGAGGCGATGGGCGCCTGCTGGTCCGCGTTCTTGGCGAACAGCGTCTCGCCGGTGGTGGAATCGAGCACGAGGGCCGCGCCGGAGCGCACCAGCGGGTTGCCATCCTTCGTGACCTCCGCGACGCCCTGCTTCGCATGGCCACGATGGGCGGGCGCGGTCCAGCCCGCGAGCGGCAGGGCGGCGAGGACCAGGACGGCGAGCAATCGGTTCAAGGCAGGACGGCTCCGCAGGAGGCAGGCGAAACCATAGCAAACAAAGCGGGTTCGTGACAACATTTCGAACGCTTCTCAGGTTTTCAGCCCAAATCCCTGTTTCTCATGGCCCATTCCGGCCCGAAACCGCCCCACCCCGACACCCTGGCCGTGCACGCCGGGCAATCGCCCGATCCCGCGACCGGGGCGCGGGCCGTTCCCATCTACCAGACGTCCTCGTTCGTGTTCCCGGACACGGACACGGCGGCGGCGCTCTTCAACATGGAGACGCCGGGCCATGTGTACTCCCGGCTCTCGAACCCGACCGTGTCCGTATTCGAGGAGCGCATGGCCGCTTTGGAGGATGGCGTGGGCGCCATCGCCACCTCCAGCGGGCAGGCGGCGCTGCACCTCGCCATCGCCACGCTCATGGGGAGCGGCGGGCACATCGTCGCCTCGTCGAGCCTCTACGGGGGATCGCACAACCTGCTCGCCTACACGCTGCCGCGCTTCGGCATCGAGACCACCTTCGTTCCCGCGCGCGAGCTCGACGCCTGGCGCGGCGCGATCCGCCCCGCGACGCGGCTCCTCTTCGGCGAGAGCGTCGGCAACCCGTCGGTGGACGTGCTGGACGTCCCCGCCCTCGCCGCGATCGCCGGGGAGCACCACCTGCCGCTGCTCGTCGACGCGACGGTGACCACCCCCGCCCTCGGCCGGCCCTTCGAGCAAGGCGCGCACCTGGTGGTGCATTCGGCGACCAAATTCCTCTCCGGCCACGGCATCGTGATCGGCGGGGTGCTGGTGGACGGCGGGCGCTTCGACTGGTCCGCGGACCGCCGCTTCCCGACCCTCACCGAGCCCTACGAAGGCTTCCACGGCATGGTGTTCGCCGAGGAATCGTCCACTTCCGCCTTCCTGCTTCGCGCGCGGCGCGAGGGGCTGCGCGACTTCGGCGCGTGCATGGCGCCCGCGACCGCGTTCCACATCCTGCAGGGGCTGGAGACGCTGCCCCTGCGCATGGCGCGGCACGTCGAGAGCACGTCGCGCATCGTGCGATTCCTCGCGCAGCACGAGGCGGTGGAGCGCGTGAACCATCCCGAGGTCGCAAGCCACCCCGACCACGCGCTCGCCCGCCGCCTCTATCCGCGCGGCTGCAGCGCGATCCTCTCCTTCGAGCTGAAGGGCGGGCGGGAGGCGGGGCGGCGCTTCATCGAGGCGCTCGGGCTCTTCTCGCACCTCGCCAACATCGGCGACGCGAAGTCGCTCGTGATCCACCCGGCGACGACGACGCACTTCCGCATGGACGACGCGGCCCTCGCCGCGGCGGGCATCACGCCGGGCACCGTGCGCCTTTCCATCGGGCTCGAGCATCCCGACGACCTCGTCGAGGACCTCTCGCGGGCGCTGCGCGCCGCGCTGAAATAGGGCGCGCGCATGCAGTTCATCGTCGAGGGCTATCCCGCCTACGCCTACACCGGCGGGCGGCCGTTCGCGCCGTCCCGGGAGGCCGTCGTGCTGGTGCACGGCGCGGCCTTCGACCACAGCGTGTGGCAGTGGCAGTCGCGCTACCTCGCGCACCACGGGCACGCGGTGCTCGCCCTGGACCTGCCCGCCCACGGCCGCAGCCCCGGCGCGATCCGCACCACCATCGAGGCGCTCGCGCAATGGCTGGTCGCGTTCCTCGACGCGGCGGGGGTGGAGAAGGCGGCGCTGGTGGGCCACAGCATGGGCTCGCTCGTGACGCTCCAGGCGGCGCTCGCGCGGCCGGCGCGCGTGTCGCGGCTCGCCCTCGTCGGCACCTCGGTCCCGATGCCGGTGGGCGATGCATTCCTCGCCGCCGCGCGCGACGATTCGCCGGCCGCATTCGACATGGAAACGGTGTGGGGCCACGCGCGCAGTGCCGTGCTCGCCTCGAGCCCGGTGCCGGGCGTCTCGCTCCTCGGCGCGAGCCGGCAGCTCAACGGCCACTCGCGCCGCGGGGTGCTCGCGGCCGACCTCGCCGCGTGCCAGGCCTACCGGCCTTCGAACGAATCGCTCGCGGCGCTCGCCATGCCGGTGCTCGTCGTGGCGGGGAAGCGCGACCAGATGACGCCGTGGAAGGCGGGGAAGTCGGTCGCGGAGCGCATCCCCGGCGCGCGCTTCGCCTGCCTCGACGCGGGGCACTCGATGATGAGCGAGGCGCCGCGCCCGCTGCTCTTCGCCCTGCGCGACTTTCTCTCCGGGGGGTGATCAAGGCGGGGAACGCAGATGAACGCGGATGATCCCCTTCTCGCTCTTGCGATCACGGCAATGAAGGGTTGCTCGGCGCTTATCGGCGTTTGTCGGCGGATTCGAAGCCTTTCGTTGGAATCCGCCCCTGCATCCGTGGGGCTTCATCTGCGCTCATCTGCGCGGCCATCCGCGTTCATCTGCGTTCCCCGCCTTATCCCGCCGCGGCGCTGGCGGCAGCATCCTGCTTGCGCCCCTCCTCCTGCTGCAGGTGCCACATCTCGGCGAAGCGGCCGTTCGCCTCCAGGAGCTCGCGGAACGCGCCGCGCTCGACGATGCGCCCGTGGTCGAGCACGAGGATCTCGTCCGCGTCCACGATGGTCGAGAGGCGGTGCGCGATCACGAGCGTGGTCCGGTCGCGCGAGATCTCGGCGAGCTCGGCCTGGATCGACTTCTCGGTGCGCGAGTCGAGGGCCGAGGTCGCCTCGTCGAAGACGAGGATCGGCGGATCCTTGAGCACCGTGCGGGCGATCGAGACGCGCTGCTTCTCGCCGCCGGAGAGCTTGAGCCCGCGCTCGCCGACCGTGGTATCCCATCCGGCCGGGAGCCGCGCGATGAAATCGGCGATGTGCGCGACGCGGGCCGCGTCCTCGACCTCCTCGCGCGCGGCCTCGGGCTGGCCGTAGGCGACGTTGTAGTAGATCGTGTCGTTGAAGAGCACCGTGTCCTGGGGCACCACGCCGATCGCCGCGCGCACGCTCGCCTGGGTCACGTCGCGCAGGTCCTGGCCGTCGATGGTGATGCGGCCCGCATCCACGTCGTAGAAGCGGAAGAGCAGCCGCGCGAGCGTCGACTTGCCCGAGCCGCTCGGGCCCACCACGGCCACCTTGCGCCCGGCCGGCACCTCGAAGCTCACGTCGTGCAGGATGCGCCGCTGCGGGTCGTAGCCGAAGTCCACGTGCTCGAAGCGGATCGCCCCGCCGCGCACCGCGAGCGGCGGCGCCCCCGGCCGGTCCTCCACCTCGCGGTTCTCGGAGAGCAGGCGGAACATCCGCTCCATGTCGGTGAGCGCCTGCTTGATCTCCCGGTACATCACGCCGAGGAAGTTGAGCGGGATGTAGAGCTGGATGAGGAGCGCGTTCACCATCACCAGGTCGCCGAGGGTGAGGTTGCCCGCGACGATGCCTTCGGCCGCGCGCCACATGAGGAGCGCCACCGCGGTGGCGATGACGCAGGCCTGGACGGCGTTGAGGAGCCCCAGCGAGGTCTCGCTCATCACCACCGCGCGCTCGTAGCTGCGCAGGTTGCCGTCGTAGCGGCGTGCCTCGTACTCCTCGTTGCCGAAGTACTTGACCGTCTCGTAGTTGAGGAGGGAATCGATCGCCTTCGTGTTGGCCTTCGAGTCCATCTCGTTCATCTGGCGGCGGTGCTGGGTGCGCCACTCGGAGATCGTGAACGTGAGCGCCACGTAGACCACGAGCGCGGCGACGGTGATCACGCCGAACCAAACGTCGAAGCGGTAGACGAGGAAGCCGGTGACGAGCGAGATCTCGAGGAGCGTGGGCAGCACGCTGAACACCATGAACGAGAGCAGCGTGGAGATGCCGCGCGTGCCGCGCTCGATGTCGCGCGTGAGGCCACCGGTCTGGCGCTCGAGGTGGAAGCGCAGGGAAAGCGCGTGGAGGTGGTGGAAGACCTGGAGCGCCACGCGCCGCATCGCGCGTTGCGCCACCTTCACGAACACGACGTCGCGAAGCTCGTTGAAGAGCGTGCTCGACAGGCGCAGCAGCGCGTAGGCGGCGAGGAGCGCCACGGGGACCGCGAGCGCCTGCTTCGGCCCCGAGAGCCCGTCCACGATGCGCTTCATGACGAGCGGAACCCCGATGTTGGCGAGCTTCGCCGTGACGAGGAACGCGATCGCGAGCACTACCCGGCCGCGGTACTCCCACAGGTAGGGCAGGAGCCGGCGGATCACCGCGAGGTCGCCGCGCGGCGCGATCGAGGGAGGCGAGTGGTGCGGGCGGGCGGGGGGCGCGAGCGGCGTCGTGCCGGGAGAGGAGCTCATGGATCCGAATATGGTAGCAGCGGGCCTCGCTTCCAATGGGGCGCCCGGCGGCGTCGGCGCCCGCTTGCGCCGAACGGAGCGCCGCCGGCGGCGCCGCCTTCACGCCGGGGCCAAACGCGGCCGCTAGCCTGTGGAGCACGACTCGGCATGGATGCCGAGGAGGTCCCGCATGGCTCCCCTGGCCCTGGCATCGATCCGATGGTTGCACCGCGCCGGCCGCGCCGCGGCACTCGCCTTTGCGGGACTGCTCGCCGTCGCGCCGGCGGCCCTCGCGGCGAGCGCACGCTCGGTCGCCGACACCGCTCCCCAGGCCGACAACGCCGCGTACCAGCGCCTGGTGCGCGCCGCGAAGGCGGTGGTGGGCGTGAAGGTGCAGGCGCTTCCCGACG
>DATIVM010000297.1:0-11025 GCA_035465975.1 Usitatibacter sp. | reverse complement strand
GGACTTCGGGTCGGCGAGGCGCTTCAGGTTCTCGAGCGAGCCTTCCGACGGCCGGATCTCGAGCGTCACGCCTTCGCGCGCGAGAATCGCCCGGTAGCGCTCGGCGGTCGCCTGGAAGATCGTGCCGGCCGGCCCGGCGCTGATCACGATCGTGCGCGGCGGCGCGGGCCGGACGAAGCGATAGGTGAGCCAGAACGCGGCGGCGAGGATCAGCAGGAACGGGCCGACCGTGGTGGCGAGGTCGCGCCAGGAGATTCTCGGGATGGACGGGAGCTTCAGGCGGGGAAGTGCCATGGGGTGCGGCAATGGCGTCCGACGCGCCTATCTTCGCATGCCGCTGCCATTCCTTGCGCGCATGCAGTGCGTGCGAAAAGATCGCTTGAGCCGCGCGGGGCGCGCGGATTATGGTGGCTCATGACCGTCGCATCGCAACGCCGCTCCCTCCTCGTGCTCGTGGTGCTGAGCGGCCTCGTCATCTCGATCTGCATGGGGCTGCGGCAGAGCCTCGGCCTCTTCATGCGGCCGATGACGCTCGAGCTCGGCGTCTCCGCGGCGACGTTCGGATTCGCGATCGCCCTGCAGAACATCGTGTGGGGCATCTCGCAGCCGTTCGTGGGCGCGCTCGCCGACCGCTACGGCGCGCGGCCGGTGCTGGTCGCGACCGCCCTCCTCTATGCGGCGGGCCTCGCGACGATGCTGTTCGCCAAGTCGATTCCCGGCGGCCTCTCGATCGCGGGACTCCTCGCCGGCCTCGGCACCGCGGGCACCGGGTTCGGCATCCTCATCGGCGTGGTGTCGCGCGCGACGCCGCCCGCGAAGCGCACCGCCACGGTCGGCATCGTCGCCGCCGCCGGCTCGCTCGGCACGCTCGTGATCGCCCCCTTCGGACAGGCGCTCATCGAACGCTTCGACTGGAAGGTGGCGATGGCGGCGTTCGCGATCGTCGCGGCCTCGATGGCGGCGCTGGTGCTCTTCGTGCGCGAGCCGCAAGCCGAGGCGGCCCCGGCAGGCGCCCGCACGCAAAACGTCCGCGAGGCCGTGCGCGAGGCGCTCTCGCACCGCGGCTACCTCTTCATGACGCTCGCCTTCTTCGCCTGCGGCTTCCAGCTCGTGTTCCTCACGACGCACCTGCCCGCGTACCTGCAGATCTGCGGCGTGGCACCGACCGTGGGGGCCACCGCGCTCGCGCTGATCGGCCTCTTCAACGCGATCGGGACCTACGCCTTCGGGCTGCTCGGCGCGCGCTACAGCCCGAAGCACCTGCTCGCGGCGATCTACCTGCTGCGCACGCTCTTCATCGTGACGTTCCTGTCGCTGCCCGTCTCGCCCGCCTCGACGCTCGTGTTCGCGTCCGCCATGGGGCTCCTGTGGCTCGGCGTGGTGCCGCTGGTGAGCGGGATCGTGGGGCGCGTCTTCGGGCTCGCGCACTTCAATACGTTGTACGGCATCGTGTTCCTGAGCCACCAGCTGGGCTCGTTCTTCGGCGCATGGATGGGCGGCCTCGTGCTCGACCGCACCGGCCGCTACGACTACGCGTGGGCCGCGCTCATCGTGATCGGCGTCGCGGCGTTCCTGCTGCAGTGGCGCATGGACGAACGGCCCTCGGCGGGCGCGCCGGCGCTCGCCGTGAAGGCGGCCTCGGCGTAGCGAAGGATCCGTGGGTCGTCAGATGACGACAGGGTGCGAGAAGCGGTTGTTCACTCTCGCCGGGTGAGGGGCGTCGCCGCGGCGTTGGCGCGCGGTGTCTCCGGCGGGCGACGAATCCCGAGCGTTTGCGCTCGCTCGCCGCTCTCGCGGCTTTGCGGAACGGTTCTTGCATGTCTGGAGACACCCAACCCACGGGAGCTTCCCAACATGAAGAAAATGTCCCTGACGCTCTTCCTCGCCCTCTCCGCCGTCGCGGCGACCGGCTTCGCCTACAAGGCGACCTTCGCCCCGCAGGCGACGATGGGCGCGAACGACGCGCCGCCGCCCCAGGTCACCGACGTGGAACAGCACGCGATGACGCCGGCGCCCGAGCAGCCCGCAACCGCGCCCGCGCCGGCCGAGACCGCGGCGATGCCCTCCACGGGCAACCCGGCCGTCGTCCCGCACATCGAGCACTACGCGCTGCCGTCGGTCACCGTGACCGCGCCGCGCCCGAGCGAGGACGAGCTGCTGCGCAACGCCGTCGTCGACCGGCTCGCTTCCGACTCGCGCCTCGCGGGCCGGATCGGGGTCGAAAGCTATCGCCACGTGGTGTCGCTCACGGGCCGCGTGACGACGACCGCCCAGATCGAGCGCGCCGAGACCATCGCGCGCGGCGTCGAGGGCGTGCGCGACGTGAACAACCTCCTCACGGCGCGCGTCGGGCAGATCTAGCCCGGTAGCGCCGTCAGCCGTGGCGGGCGAGGCACCCCCGGTGCCTCGCCGCCACTTTTTCCGCGAACCAGCGCGTGGTGAGCCTGCGGCTCGTCTTCGGCGTATGCAGCTCGATCGCCGGGACGATCGCGCGTGGCAGCGGCTTGCCGCGGCGCGCGTCGGCCATCGCGAAGACCTTCCTGTAGAGCGCGGTCGACTCGAGGTCCGGCCGGCCCTCGCGCTCGAGGTCGCGGCGGATCTCGCCCGCGCCCATGTCGAGCTCCTTCGCCAGCGAGAGCGCCGCCGCTTCGGTCTCCCCGGCCTTGCCGTCGCGCGAGCCCGCGGGCACGAGGTCGCCGTCGAGCGCGAGCCTGCGCTTCGTGAGCAGGGCGAGCGCGCCCTGGAAGGCGGCGTTGCGGCTCGCGTAGCGCCCCGCGTTGAAATCCGCGAAGCGGTAGATGTAGCGGTCGTAGGGCGCGGGATAGTCGAGCAGGTGCGCGATGCCGAAATACATGCCGCCGCGCCGCGTGAACACCTCGTCGCGGATCGATTCGACCACGGCGTACGGATAGCGCTTCTCGTTCGCCTGGGCACGCGCGAAGGCCACATTCACCTGCATCGGTCCGCCGGTGCGCACCGGGTTGGCGTTCTCCAGGAACGTGCGGCCGAAGGGAACACGGCCGATGAAATCCTCGTAGATGTCGCTCAGCTCGTGCTCGGTCCGGGCATGGTCGAGCCGCTCGCGGTACGTCTTCCCGTTGGTGGATCTCACCGAGAGCGCCGCATCGAGCACCAGCTGCGGGACTCCGAGCCGCTCGCGCCGCCGCTCGATCTCCGTGCGCGCGATCGCGGGAAGGTTGGGAATCAGCGGATCCGCGTGGAAGCCGCTCTCCTGCTCCGTGACCGCCACGATCGCGCAGACGTTCTCCGGCGTCACGGGAATCTCCAGCACGGCCATGGGCGTGTAGATGTCCGCCGCCCAGCCCTCGCGATCGGCCACCGAGGCGGGGATGTAGCTCGCGATGAGCGCCCGGGCATCGCTTGCGGGCAATCGGGGTTGCGGAGCGGCGCAGCCGGCCAGGACGGCGAGGAGGACGAGCGACGGCCAACGCATCCGGACATTATGCCTCCCGGACCCGCTCGATCAGGGCGTCAGCTCGTGACGCGTGAACGCGGACCGCTGAACGCGGACCGCGCCGGGTAGACTTGGAGTGACGGCCCTCTCCGGCCACCCTTGTCCCTGCGGCCGCGCGCCCGCACCTATCGGATTTCGAGAGCGTCCCCTTGCTACCCCCGGATTTCCATCCCGTCCTCCGCCGCTGGTGGGAGGGCCGATTCGGCGAGCCGACCGCCGCCCAGGCCGAAGGCTGGCAGGCCATCCGGCAGGGTGCCCACACGCTCATCGCGGCGCCGACCGGGTCCGGGAAGACGCTCGCCGCGTTCCTCACCGCGATCGACGAGCTGTTCCGCGAGGGCGCGGAGACGGGCGAGCTGCCCGACGAGGTGCGGGTGATCTATGTCTCGCCGCTCAAGGCGCTCTCGGCGGACATCCACAAGAACCTCGCGGAGCCGCGGCGCGAGATCCGCGCGCTGGCCGAGTCCATGGGCTACCACGGCGCGAGGATCACCGCGGCGGTTCGCAGCGGCGACACGCCGCAGACCGAGCGTGCCGCGATGCTCCGCACGCCGCCGCACATCCTCGTCACGACGCCGGAATCGCTCTACCTGCTCCTCACCGCCGAGCGCTCGCGCAAGATGCTGCGCACCGCGCGCGTGGTGATCGTCGACGAGATCCACGCGGTGCTGCAATCGCGCCGCGGGGCGCATCTCGCGCTGACACTCGAGCGGCTCGACCACGTCTGCGCACGCAAGCTGCAGCGGATCGGCCTGTCGGCCACGCAGAAGCCGATCGAGGAAGTCGCGCGCTTCCTCACCAACGCGCCGTGCGCGATCGTCGACCGCGGGCACAAGCGGCGGATGGACCTCGCCGTCGAGGTGCCCGGCTCGCCCCTCGAGGCGGTGATGTCGCACGAGGTGTGGAAGGAGATCTACGACCGCCTCGTCGAGCTCATCGGGACGCATCGCACGACGCTCATCACCGTGAACACGCGGCGGCTCGCCGAGCGCATGGCGCACCAGCTCTCGGAGCGCCTCGGGCCGGAGAACGTCGCCGCGCACCACGGGAGCCTCGCGAAGGAGGTCCGCCTCGACGCCGAGCACCGGCTGCGCGAGGGCAAGCTCAAGGTGCTCGTCGCGACCGCCTCGCTCGAGCTCGGCATCGACATCGGCCACGTGGACCTGGTGTGCCAGATCGCGTCGCCGCACCGCATCGCGACCTTCCTGCAGCGGGTCGGGCGCTCGGGGCACACCATCGCCGGCGTGCCCAAGGGCCGCATCTTCCCGCTCACTCGCGACGACCTCGTCGAGTGCGCGGCGATGGTGCGCGCCGTGGCCGACGGCGAGCTCGACCGCGTCGAGGTGCCCGACGCGCCGCTCGACGTGCTCGCCCAGCAGGTCGTCGCGGAGGTGTCCGCCGAGGAGGAGTGGGACGAGGACGCGCTCCTCGGCCTCGTCCACCGCGCCTACCCGTACCGCGGCCTCGAGCGCTCGAAGTACATGGAAGTGGTGGAGATGCTCGCCCGCGGCTTCGCGACGAAGCGCGGCCGGCGCGCGGCGCTGATCCACTACGACAGCCACAACCGGAAGCTGCGCGCGCGCAAGGGCTCGCGCATGAACGCGATCGTGAACGGCGGCGCGATTCCCGAGGTATTCGACTACAAGGTCGTGCTCGAGCCCGAGGGCCACGTCGTGGGCACGGTGAACGAGGACTTCGCGGTCGAGTCCCTCCCCGGCGACGTGTTCCAGCTCGGCAACACGTCGTGGAAGATCCTCAAGATCGGCAACGGCGTGGTGCGCGTGGCCGACGCCGCGGGCCAGCCGCCCTCGATGCCGTTCTGGCTCGGCGAGGCGCCCGCGCGGAGCGAGGAGATGAGCGACGCGGTGTCGCGCCTGCGCGCGGCCGTCGCCCGCGCGCTCGAGGAGGGCTCGCTCGACGCCGCCATCGAGCTGCTCCGGCGCGATTATTTCCTCTCGGCGAGCGCCGCCTCGCAGGTCGCCGCCTATCTCGACCAGGCCCGGCGCGCCCTCGGCGTCATTCCCACGAAGGACGTCATCGTCCTCGAGCGCTTCTTCGACGAGTCGGGCGGCATGCAGCTCGTTTTGCACGCGCCGTTCGGCAGCCGCATCATGCGCGCGTGGGGCCTCGCGCTGCGCAAGAAGTTCTGCCAGGGCTTCAACTTCGAGCTGCAGGCGGCGGCGACCGAGGAAGGCCTGATCATCTCGTTGAGCGAGGTGCACTCCTTCCCGCTCGAGGAGGTGTTCCGCTACCTCAACCCGAACACGGTTCGCGAGACCCTCACGCAGGCGATCCTGCAGTCGCCCATCTTCGAGACGCGCTGGCGCTGGAGCTCGACGCTCGCGCTCGCGGTGCCGCGCAATCGCGGCGGCGCCCGCGTGCCGAACCAGCTGCAGCGGATGTTCAGCGAGGACGTGCTGCAGGCGGTGTTCCCCGACGCGGTCGCCTGCCAGGACAACCTGCAGGGCGCGCGCGAGGTGCCCGACCACCCGCTGGTGAACCAGGCACTGCGCGACGCGCTGGAGGAGGCGGTCGACGCAAGCGGGCTCGAGCGGCAGCTCCGCCGGCTCTACGCGGGCGAGATCGCGGCCGTCGCACGCGACACGCCCGAGCCCTCGGTGCTTTCCCACGAGCTGCTCAACTCGGCGGTGTACACGTTCCTCGACGACGCGCCGCTCGAGGAGCGCCGCACGCGCGCCGTCTACGCGCGCCGGGCGACCGAGGTGCGCAGCGCCGACGACCTCGGCGCGCTCGACCCCGCGGCGATCGAGCGCGTGCGCCGGGAAGCGTGGCCGATCGCCAATACGCCCGACGAGATGTACGACGCGCTCATGGTCGCGGGCTACATCCGGGAGCCCGAGCTCGCGCCGGGCTGGAAGGCGCTCATCGAGAAGCTCGGCCCCCGCGCCGTGAAGGAGGGCGACTCCTGGCTCGCGCTCGAGCGCAAGGACGACGCGCCGATCGAGCTCGTCGCGAGCCGCCTCGAAGTGCTGGGACCGGTGACCGCCTCGTCATTCCCGCGTTCGTCATTCCCGCGCAGGCGGGAATCCATCGACCTCGACTCCATCCTCCTCGCGCTCGAAGGCCAGGGCCGCATCCTGCGCGGCCGCTTCACGCCCGGCACGCCCGAGATCGAATGGTGCGATCGGCGCCTCCTCGCGCGCATCCACCGCTACACCCTTTCGCGCCTGCGCGCGGAGATCGAGCCCGTCAGCGCGGCGGAGTTCATGCGCTTCCTCACCCACTGGCAGCATGTCGCGAGCGAAGACCAGGTGCGCGGCGCCGAGGGACTGCTCGCGGTGGTCGGGCAGCTCGAGGGCTTCGAGCTCGCCGCGGTCGCGTGGGAGCACGACGTGCTGCCCGCGCGCGTCGCGGATTACGGCGGGGAGCTCATCGATCGGCTCTGCTTCAGCGGCCGCGTCGCGTGGGGCCGCCTCACGCCGGGCAGCAAGGCGCCGCTCAAGACCTCGCCCATCGCGCTCCTGCTGCGAGAGCATGCCGCGCAGTGGAATTCCGTCGTTCCCGAGCCATCGGGAACCCATCCATTGAGCTCCGAAGCCGCCGCCGTCCGCGACGCGCTCGCGAAGCGCGGCGCCTCGTTCTTCCATGAGATCGTCGCCGCGACCGGGCTCCTTCCCGCGCTCGTCGAGCGCGCGCTGGCGGAGCTCGCCGGGGCCGGGCTCGCCACCGCCGACAGCTTCGCGGGCCTGCGCGCCCTCCTCGCGCGGCAGGACAAGCGCCGCGATCTCGTCGAGGCCGCGGGTCGCTGGTCCTTGTTCGTCGTTCCCGCGCAGGCATTCGTCGTTTCCGCGAAGGCGGGAACCCACGACAACACCGAACCCCTCGCCCGCATCCTCCTCAAGCGCTACGGCGTCGTCTTCCGCTCGCTGCTGCAACGCGAGACGCCGCTCGTCCCGTGGCGCGACCTGGTGCGCGCCTATCGCCGGCTGGAGGCGCGCGGCGAGATCCGCGGCGGTCGCTTCGTCGCCGGCTTCGGCGGCGAGCAGTTCGCGGCGCCGGACGCCGTGGGGCGGCTGCGCGCGGTGCGCAAGATGGAGAAGGCGGGCGAAATGGTGGTGGTCTCCGGCGCCGATCCGCTGAATCTCGTCGGCATCCTCACGCCCGAATCGCGGGTCCCGGCCGTGTGGACCAACCGCCTGCTGCTGCGCGACGGGCTGCCCATCGCGGCGCTCGAGGGCGGCGAGCTGCGGCGCCTCGTCGACACCGAGCTTTCCGAGGAGCAGCTCCGCAGCCTCCTCGCGCGCCGATCGCACAGGCACTCGTTGCAGCAGCACCTGCGCGTCGCGACCGCGCGCGAGGCGAAAGCGCTCGCGGACCGCGTGATCCACTAGCAGCGCCCGCGAGTAATATTCGACGCCCGCCGCACCGCGTTTCCCTGCCGCGCGGGTAGAATGGCGTGTCGCCCGGGATCCCCCGGGCGGCGCCCGTTCTTCCTTCGCTCGCAACGTGAACACGCTCCCATCCCGCAGACCCCAGGCCGGAGGCGCCGGCACCGTTTTCATCGTCGTCCTCGTCGTGATCGTCGCCGCGCTCGCCGCCGGCGCGTATTACTTCCGCGCGCGCCTCGAAGCGCAGCCGCCGGAAATCGCCGTGTCGCTCAAGGCCGACGTGGTCGGCCGCGCGCCGTGCGAGATCGACGTGACCGACCGCGGCGCGGGGCTCAAGTCGGTCACCGCGACGCTGAGCCAGGGCGGCACCGACCATCCCCTCGCTACGGAACAATACGCGGCGCCGGTGCCGGCGAAGAAGATCGCGGTCGATCCGACGAAGGTCTCCGGCATCAAGGAAGGGCCCGTGGTCCTTCGCGTGACGGCGCGCGACGCCTCCCTCTGGCACTGGCTCGCCGGCAACGAGGCCACGCTCGAGAAGCCGCTCACGCTCGACGTGACGCCGCCCTCGCTCGAGCTCGTCGCCGACGACCGCTACATCAACTTCGGCGGCGTGGGCGCGATCGTCTACAAGCCTTCCGCCGATACCGCGACGAGCGGCGTGAAGATCGGGAACTACTTCTTCCCCGGCTTCCCCAACGTGGTGAAGGGGCACCCCGAGTACATGTTCGCGTTCTTCGCGCACCCGTACAACGCGCCGCCGACCGCGCGGCCGGTGCTCTTCGCCACGGACCGCGCCGGCAACACGCGCGAGATGACGGTCACCTACGAGCTCAAGAACGTGAAGTACAAGAAGAGCACCATCGCCGTCTCCGACAGCTTCTTCCAGAACAAGGTGGTGCCGCTGCTGCACGACGTCTCCAAGCGGCAGGGCTCGGTGAAGGACGTCTTCCTCGCCGTGGACAAGGGCGTGCGCAAGGAGAACGAGGACAAGATCACCGAGGTCACGACGAAGGCGACGCCGAAGATGCTCTGGAGCGGCGCGTTCGCGCAGCTCAGCAACTCGAAGGTGGAGGCGAACTTCGCGGACGAGCGCACGTACACCTACCAGGGCCAGCCGATCGACACCGCGTTCCACCTCGGCTACGACCTCTCGGTCACGAAGCATTACCCGATCGAGGCGGCCAACAGCGGCACCGTCGCGTTCACGGGCGACCTCGGCCTCTACGGCAACGCGATCATCGTCGACCACGGCCTCGGGCTCTTCACGCTGTACGGCCACTGCAGCGAGATCGACGTGAAGGCCGGCGACCATGTCGACAAGCGCCAGGTCATCGGCAAGACCGGCGAGACCGGCTTCGCCGGCGGCGACCACCTGCACTTCGGCGTCTACCTCGACGGGCTGGCGGTCCTGCCCGTCGAGTGGTGGGACCAGAAGTGGATCGACGACAACATCACGCCGAAGCTGGAAGGCAAGGGCGGCGCGGAAACGGCGGTGGTGCAACCGGTGCGCAGGATCTCGCACAAGCGGCGTCGCTGAAAAAAAAGACGGCCGGGATCGCCGGCCGTCTTCACGTTGCGGCTTCAGATCAGCACGAGCTGCCGGCGATGCGTTCCCACACGCCGTCCCTGCAGCGATACTCGTAGCCCGCCTGGCAGGACATGGTGCCGCTGGAGTACGCGTATCCGGCGAGCGAGCAGGCCGCGGGCGCCGCGACGATCGCCTCGCGCGTCACCGCCGGACGCTCGACCACGGTTTCCCGCGTGACCACGGGCTGCTCGACGACTCTCTCTTCGCGGACGATGGTCCTGCCGCAGCCGGCGAGCGCCGCGGCGCAAAAGCATGTCACTAGGATGGTGCGGTTCATGACGGGTCTCCTGTGATGGCCCACAGGGTGGACCCTCGCCATGGACGGGAGTTTTTCCCGCCGCGAGAGCGGCCTTGGTCCGACCGGCGCAGGCCGTTCTCAGACCGGGGAGACGCCGATCAGCCACCGGTGCAGCGCCATGACGAACGCCGCATAGATCGCGAGCCCCACGACCGCGCACACGATCGTCCCCCGCAGCGTCCCCGCCGGATACACCGTTCCGGCCGCACGATCGCGTTTCCGCGCCGCGCCGAAGCTCAGCAGGGCCCACGCCAGGAAGCCGCCGAACAGCAGGACGTCCGCGAGATTGCCGTTGGAGAGCAGGTGCGCGATCGCCCACAGCGCCACGCTGAGCGCCTGCGGATGGTGCAGCCTCGCCTTGATCCCGTTGCGCGGCACGTAGGCGGCGAGGAAGATCGGGAACACCGGCAGCATCAGCAGCGCCGTCAGGTGGCGCGTGAACGCCGGGGGAATCCACAGCGGCACCTGCTGGCGCGCCTGGCCGTAGCCCCAGACCATGAGCACGAAGGCCGCGATCGAGACGAGCGAGTAGATGCCCTTCCAGGGCCGCTCGCCGATGCGCGCGATGGTGGCGCCGCGCCAGCCTTCGGCGAAGACCCGCGTGGAATGCACCGCGAGGAAGATCAGCAAGCCCGCGACGAATGGGATCATGGGCGAACCCCCGACGGAATACCGGGAGAATTGTGCGCCGACGCGCGGCCGGCTGTCGATTTCGCGGGACGCCGTTCGACCATGGGGTGAATCCCCTTCGAGGAGAGATGGACCATGATCGACGAATCGCGCCGCAGCTACGGATGGGTGGTGGTCGCCGCCGGCGGCTTGATGGGCTGCATGGCCGTCGGCGCCATGTTCTCGCTGGCGGTCTTCCTGCAGCCGATGACCCAGGACACGGGGTGGTCGCGGGCGGCGATCTCCAGCGCCATGACCCTCAACTTCCTGATCATGGGCGTGGGGGGCTTCGCCTGGGGCGCCCTGAGCGACCGATTCGGTGCGCGCGTCGTCGTGCTCGCGGGCGCGGTGCTGCTCGGGGCGGGCATGGTGCTGGCGAGCCGGGCGACCAGCGAGATCGAATTCCAGCTGGTCTACGGCGTGCTGATCGGCGCCTCGGCGGGCAGCTTCTTCGCGCCGATGATCGCGACGGCGAGCGGCTGGTTCGAGCGCCACCGCGGCCTCGCCGTGTCGCTCGTTTCCGCAGGCGTGGGCATCGCGCCCATGACGATGTCGCCGCTCGCCGCCTGGCTCCTCTCGGTTTCCGACTGGCGCACGGCCCAGCTCGCGCTCGGCCTCCTCGTGTGGGGGCTGCTGATTCCCG
>DATIVM010000296.1:0-1750 GCA_035465975.1 Usitatibacter sp. | reverse complement strand
TACGGCTTCCTCTCGGAGAACGCGGCTTTCGCGCGCACGGTGGAGCAGCTCGGCCTGCGCTTCGTCGGGCCCGCGCCGAAGTGGATCGAGGCGATGGGCCACAAGACCCGGGCGCGCGAGCTCGCGGCGGCCGAGGGGCTGCCGGTGGGCCGCGGCTCGGGAGTCCTTCCCGCCGAGCACGACGCGGTGCTGCGGGCGGCCGAGGAGATCGGCTACCCGGTGCTCGTGAAGCCCGCGGCCGGCGGCGGCGGCATCGGCATGCTCCCCGCGCGCAACCCCTCCGAGCTGCTCGCCGCGGTCGAGCGCGCCGCTTCCATGGCCGAGCGCGGATTCGCGAGCCGCGAGGTCTACCTCGAGCGCCTGGTCGAGCAGCCGCGGCACGTCGAGGTGCAGCTCCTCGGCGACCGGCACGGCGCGCTCGCCCACGTTTTCGAGCGCGACTGCTCGGTGCAGCGCCGGCACCAGAAGATCATCGAGGAGGCGCGCGCGCCGCGCGTGGACCGCGCGCGCCTCGATCCCCTCCTCGACCGGCTCGCCTCCACCTTCGGGCGGCTCGGCTACGACAACCTCGGCACCGTCGAGATGCTGCTCTCGCCCGAGGGCGATTTCCGGTTCCTCGAGATGAACACGCGGCTGCAGGTGGAGCACGGCGTGACCGAGGAGATCACGGGCCTCGACCTCGTGGCGGCGCAGCTGCGCTCGGCCGCGGGCGAGCGCCTCCACGAGATTCTTCCCGCGGCGCCGCAGGCGCGCGGGCACGCGATCCAGGCGCGCGTCTACGCCGAGGACCCGAAGCGCTTCCTGCCCTCGCCGGGGAAGCTCGCCGTGTTCGCGCCGCCGTCGGACCCGGGCATCCGCGTGGAAACCGGCTACGCTGCGGGACGCGAGGTGACGCCGTACTATGACCCGCTGCTCGCGAAGGTCATCGCGCGCGCCGAGACGCGCGAGGCGGCGATCGACAAGCTCGTTGCCGCGCTGCAGATGTTCCGCATCGAGGGGGTGAAGCACAATGTACCCGCGCTCGTCGCGATCCTCGACTCGGAGGAGTTCCGCGACGGGCGCGTCCACACCGGACTCGCGGCGCAGATCGTGAGCCGGGCATCCGCGGGCGCGATGGGCTGATGCGCCGGCGGGTATTCGAAAAAGGGCAGCAGCAACCACAACGGAGGGGACGATGAATCGAGTGAAATTCCTGGCGCGGATCGCGGGCATGGCCGCGCTCGCCGCATGCACGCTCGCGGCCGCCGAGGTGAGCGAGGTGAAGATGATGTCGCAGTTCGGCATCGGCTACATGCAGCTCACCGTGATGAAGCACGACAAGCTGATCGAGAAGCACCTGAAGGCCGAGGGGCTGCCGGAGACGAAGGTCACGTGGGCGAAGCTCGGCGCGGGATCGGCCGCGAACGACGCGCTCCTCGCCGGGAGCCTGCACTTCGCCGCCGGCGGCACGGGACCCGCGATCATCCTGTGGGACAAGACGGTCGGAACCCCCATCGAGGTGCGCGGCGTGGCGACCCTCTCCTCGATGCCGTGCCTGCTCGTGACGCGCAACCCGGCCGTGAAGACCATCAAGGACTTCACCGACAAGGACCGCATTTCGCTCGCCGGCGCCGGCTCCTCGGTGCAGACCATCTACCTGCAGATGCAGGTCGCCAAGGATTACGGCATCGAGAACTACAAGAAGCTCAATCCCCTGATGGTGAAGCTCACGCACCCCGAGGGGTTGCGCGCGCTTCTCTCCGGGCAGAGC
>DATIVM010000295.1:0-3831 GCA_035465975.1 Usitatibacter sp. | reverse complement strand
GCTCTCGGCGGGCGAGCGCTCCGGGAAGCTCGTCGCCGAGCTCGAGCATGTCGTGAAGTCCTACGGCGGGCGGCGCGTGGTGGACGACTTCTCGTGCCGCGTGATGCGCGGCGACAAGGTGGGCTTCATCGGGCCGAACGGCAGCGGCAAGACGACGCTCCTCAAGCTGATCCTCGGCGCGATCGAGCCGGACGCGGGGCAGGTGCGGCTGGGCGCGCGCGTGGCCCCCGCCTACTTCGACCAGTTCCGCGCGGCGCTCGACGAGGAGACGAGCCTCGCCGACACCATCTCGCCGGGCAGCGACTACGTCGAGATCGGCGGCGCGCGCAAGCACGTGATCAGCTATCTCGGCGATTTCCTCTTCCCGGCGGAGCGCGCCCGCGCGCCCGTGAAGTCGCTCTCCGGCGGGGAGAGGAACCGCCTGCTCCTCGCACGCCTCTTCAGCCGGCCGGCCAACGTGCTCGTGCTCGACGAGCCCACCAACGACCTCGACATCGAGACGCTCGAGCTGCTCGAGGCGCTGCTGCAGGATTACGAGGGGACGCTGCTCCTGGTGAGCCACGACCGCGCGTTCCTCGACAACGTGGTGACGCAGACCATCGCCTGGGAAGGCGACGGGAAATGGAAGGAGTACGTGGGCGGGTACAGCGACTGGGAGCGGATGCGGACGAGGCCCGACGAGATGGCCCCCTCTCCCCGGCCCTCCCCCAAGGGGGGAGATGCGCAACCCTCGCCCCCGGCCGCGCTCCCAAGGCAGAAGGGAGATCGCCCCCGCAAGCTCTCCTACAACGAGGCGCGCGAGCTGGAGGCGCTGCCCGCGAAGCTCGAGGCGCTGGAGCGCGAGCAGGCGCAGATCGCGGCGACCCTCGCCGATCCCGCGACCTACCAGGACCGCGCGATCGACCTGCGCGCCCTCAACGAGCGCCACGAGGCGATCGAGGCGGAGCTCACGCGGCTCCTCGCGCGCTGGGAGGAGCTGGAGTCGCGCGCCTAGCGGGAACGATCGCCCGGCACCCGGTCCAACGGGCATGAGCGCCCTGCCCCGCCGCGCCGCGAGCCGCTACGCCGTCGCGCCGCCCATCGAGCCGATGCTCGCCAAGATCGGCGCGGGCCTGCCGGAGCGAGGCGACGTCCTCTTCGAGCCGAAGTGGGACGGCTTCCGCGCGATCGTCTTCCGCGGCGATTCGGACGCCTGCATCCAGAGCCGCGACCTGCGCCCGCTCGACCGCTACTTTCCCGAGCTGCACGAGGCGATCCTGGAACGCCTTCCGCCCGGCTGCGTGCTCGACGGCGAGATCGTGATCGCGGGGCCGCACGGCCTCGACTTCGACGCGCTGCAGCTGCGCCTGCACCCGGCGGCCTCGCGGGTCGCGAAGCTCGCGAAGGAGACGCCGGCCGCGTTCGTCGCCTTCGACGCGCTCGCCGTGGACGGCCGCAGCCTGATGAAGGAGCCGCAGGCCGCGCGGCGCGCCGCCCTGGAGAAGCTGCTCGCGAAGGCGAAGCCGCCGATCTACCTCACGCCGATGACGCGCGAGCGCGCCACCGCCGAGGAGTGGCTCGCGCGCTTCGAGGGCGCGGGCCTCGACGGCGTGGTCGCGAAGCTCGCGGACCTGCCCTACGAGCCGGGGCGCCGCGCGATGATCAAGGTGAAGCACGTGCGCACCGCCGATTGCGTGGTCGCGGGCTTGCGCTGGCACAAGCAGGGCGAGGGCGTGGTGGGCTCGCTCCTCCTCGGCCTCTACGACGATCGGGGCGTGCTGCACCACGTGGGCGTGACCTCGTCGTTCACGATGGCCGCGCGCCGCGAGCTCGCCGCCGAGCTCGAGCCGCTCCGCAGCAACGCGTTGAAGGGCCACCCGTGGCGCGACTGGGCGAACGCCGCGGGCGACTCGACGCGCATGCCGGGCGCGCACAGCCGCTGGAGCGCGGGCAAGGACCTGTCGTGGGAGGCGCTGCGCATCGAGCGCGTGTGCGAGGTGAGGTACGACCACCTGCAGGGCGACCGCTTCCGCCACGCGGCGATCTTCGTGCGCTGGCGGCCCGACAAGCCGCCCGGGGAATGCCGCTACGACCAGCTCGAGGTCACGACCGCTTACGAGCTGGAGAAGGTGTTCGGCGCGGGGAAGCGGAAGCGCTGAGGCGGCGCTTCGAGGGCGGCGCGCGCGGCGGCTCGCCGGCCGCCTTGCGGTACTGCGGCGGCCACGGCGCGTCGCCCATCCCCTCGCGCTCGTGGCGCGCGGCGAGCTCGAGGAGCCCCACGATCGACCCCGGATGCCCGTCGATCGCCGCGTGCAGGTCGCCGTGGCGCTGGTAGCGCTGCGGCATCGTCGCCATCGTGAAATCGCGCGGCTCGCAGGCGTCGACCTCCTCCCAGGCGAGCGGCGCGGAAACGCGCGCATCGTCGGTGGGGCGGACCGAATAGGCGCCCGCCACGGTGCGATCGCGCGCGTTCTGGTTGTAGTCGATGAAGACGCCCTGCCGCTCCTCCTTCCACCACCGGGTGGTGGCGAGCTTCGGCACGCGGCGCTCCACCTCGCGGGCGAGCGCGAGCGCGGCGCGGCGCACCTCGTCGTAGGTCCAGCGCGGCACGATGCGCACCGCGACGTGCATGCCGCGCTTGCCCGAGGTCTTCGGCCACCCGGTGAGCCCGAAATCGGCGAGCACCGCCTGCACGACGCGCGCCACCCGCCGCACCTGCGACCATTTCACGCCCGGCACCGGGTCGAGGTCGACGCGCAGCTCGTCGGGATGGTCGAGGTTCTCGGCGCGCACCGGATGCGGGTGCAGCTCGAGGCAGGCGAGGTTCGCCATCCAGGCGAGCGCCGCCGCGTCGCGCGGGACGACTTCCTCGGCGCTGCGTCCCGACGGGAACCGCAGGCTCACCACCTCGATCCACGACGGGCGCGAGGCCGGCGCGCGCTTCTGGTAGAAGAACTCGCCCCCGACGCCGTCGGGATAGCGCACCAGCATGTTGGGCCGCCCGCCCGCGCCGCGCAGCGCCCCCTCCGCGACGACGAGGTAGTACCGGACCAGGTCGAGCTTGGTGTAGCCCGCTTCGGGGAAGAGCACCTTGCCGGGATTCGTGATGGCGACCTCGCGGCCGTTCACCTCCACCACCTCCCGCGGCGCCTTCGACACCTTGCGCGCCGCCGGCCGCCTCGCCTTCGCCCGATTCGCCATGATCCCGCCGATTCTGGCACCCGGATCGGCGCCGAGTCCTTGACCGTCGACAACGACCCGGGGGCGGCGCGGAGCTCGCCGCGCGCCGCGGCGAACGTTGCGCCCCCGCGGCGGTCCAGAGCAATCGGTCCCGACAAGCAAGAAAGAGACATGCGCAGACGCCACTGGGAGCGCCACACCACCAGCCGGATGGGGTGGCTCCGCGCGGCCGTGCTCGGCGCGAACGACGGCATCGTCAGCACCTCGAGCCTCATCGTGGGCGTGGCCGCCGCGAGCACCAGCCACGCAAGCGTGATGCTCGCCGGCACCTCGGCGCTGGTCGCGGGCGCGATGTCGATGGCGGCCGGCGAGTACGTGTCGGTGCACTCGCAGGCCGACAGCGAGAAGGCGGAGCTCGACCGCGAGCGCGAGGAGCTCCGCAACGACCACGAGGCGGAGCAGCGCGAGCTGGCGGGGATCTACCGCAAGCGCGGGCTCGACGCGGCGCTCTCGGACGAAGTGGCGAAGCAGCTGATGGCCCACGACGCGCTCGGCGCCCACGCGCGCGACGAGCTGGGCATGTCGGATGCGACCGCGGCGCGCCCGCTGCAGGCCGCGGCGGCGTCAGCCATCACGTTCGCGGTGGGCGCGGCGCTGCCGATAATCCTGATC
>DATIVM010000294.1:0-11677 GCA_035465975.1 Usitatibacter sp. | reverse complement strand
GGCGACGCAGGCGGCAGCGCAGGACGCCGCCGGACGCGCGGACCCGAAAACCTCGCGCTGAAGCGGCTGCCCTTCCCGGGCGCGCTGGCGACGTCGAGCGCCGCGCCATGGCGCGCGAGCGCGTGCTTCACGATGGCGAGGCCGAGGCCCGTGCCGCCCGTCTCGCGCGAGCGGCCGCGGTCCACCCGGTAGAAGCGCTCGGTGAGCCGCGGGATGTGCTCGGGCGCGATCCCGATGCCGGTGTCCTCGACGTCGAAGGCCGCGCCGTCGTCCGTGCGGTGCCAGGTGAGGCGCACGGTGCCGCCTTCCGGCGTGTAGCGGATGGCGTTGCTCACGAGGTTGCCGAAGGCGCTCGAGAGCTCCTTCTCGCTCCCCATGAGGTCGATCTGCGCTTCGCTCTCGACCTCGATCCGGTGACGCCCCCCGGAAAGCGCCCGCGCCTCGGCGCCGAGCCGCTCCACCAGCTTCTCCATCTCGACCGGCTGCTCGAGCGGCGGCGGCGGCGCCGATTCCAGCGACGAGAGCGTGAGCAGGTCCTCGACCAGCCGCTGCATGCGCGAGGCCTGCTCGCTCATCATCGCGATGTAGCGCCCCGCGGCCTGCGGGTCGGTCTCCTCGCGCAGCGTCTCGAGGAAGCCCGAGATCACGGTGAGCGGCGTGCGCAGCTCGTGGGAGACGTTGGCGACGAACTCGCGCCGCACCTGCTCGACCTTGCGGAATTGCGTGATGTCCCGCGAGAGGACCAGCCGCTGGTCCTCGCCGTAGGCGATCACCTGCAGCGAGAGCGCACGATCCGAGTGCGCGGCCTGCACCTGGATCGGGCGCGCGTAGTCGCCGGACTCCAGGTATTCGACGAACTCGGGGATGCGCACGAGGTGCGTGATGGGGTTGCCGACGTCGCGCCCGGGATCGATCTCGAGGTGCAGCGCGGCGTTGTCGTTGAGCCACGCGATGCGCTCGCCGTCGAGGATCACCACGCCGTCGGGCAGCGCCCGCGCGGCCTCGCGCCAGCGCTCGACCGCGTGCGCGAGCTCGGCCTCGCGCCGCGCGCTCTCGCGCAGGGAGCGCTGCAGCGCCGCGTGCAGCTCGTCCCAGGCGCCCCTCGCGCGCGGCGGCTCGGGCGTCTCGCCGCGCCCGAGCCAGCGGCGCAGCCTCGCGAGCTCGCGCAGGTGGTAGAGCACGAGCGCCGCCATCGCGAGGCCGAAGAGCACCCAGCCCCACAGCGCCTCCGTCGCGAGCCCCACGACGAGCGAGACGATCGCGCCGGCCGCGAGGAGGAGCATCGGATTCAGCGCTTCGCGAGGAACCGGTAGCCCGCGCCGCGCACGGTCTCGACGAGGTCGTCGTGGCCGCTGGGCGAGAGCGCGTCGCGCAGGCGCCGGATGTGCACGTCCACCGTGCGGTCCTCGATGAAGACGTGGTCGCCCCACACCTGGTCGAGGATCTGCGAGCGGGTGTGGACGCGGCCGGTGTGCGTCATGAAGAAGTGCAGCAGCTCGAACTCGGTGGGGCTCAGGTGCAGCGGCCGGCCGTTCCCCGTCACGCTGCGCGTCGCCGGATTGATCGCGAGCCCCTCGATCACGACCTCCTCCTTCGAGAGCTGCGGCGCGCGGCGCCGCAGCACCGCCTGGATGCGCGCCTCGAGCTCGCGGGGGGAGAAGGGCTTGGTGATGTAGTCGTCGGCGCCGGCCTCGAGCCCGGCCCCCGTGTCGTCCGCGCCCGCGCGCGCGGTGAGCATGATGATCGGCACGTCCCGGGTGCGCGCGTCGGCGCGCAGCCGCCGCGTGACCGCGGGACCCGGCGCATCGGGCAGCATCCAGTCGAGGAGGATCACGTCGGGAAGGGCGTCGGCCACCGCGCGGTACGCCTCCTCGGCGTTCGCCGCGCGCTTCACCTCGTGGCCGTGGCGCGCGAGGTTCACGGCGATGAGCTCCTGGATCGACGGCTCGTCCTCGACCACGAGGACCGAGGCGGTCATCGCCCGAGCGCCTCCCGTTCCACCTCGGCGAGCGGCGTGTGGCGCACGTCGCGTCCCTTGGCCACGTAGATCACCTGCTCGGCGATGTTCTTCGCGTGGTCGCCGATGCGCTCGAACGCCTTCGCGACCCACACGATGTTGAGCGACGTGGAGATCGTGCGCGGGTCTTCCATCATGAAGGTGATGAGCTGCCGGATGATGGCGCTGAACTCGGAATCGATCGCGGCGTCCTCGCCGATGAGGCGCGCGGCGGCCGCGGCGTCGAGGCGCGCGAAGGCGTCGAGCGACTTGCGCAGCATCCCGATCGCGATGTCGGAGAGGTGGCGGACGGTCGCGAGGCGCGTGTCCGCCGACCGCCCTGCGGCGTGGATCTCGCGCGCCATGCGGGCGACCTTCGCGGCCTCGTCGCCGATGCGCTCGAGGTCGGTGACGGTCTTCGAGACCGCGAGGATGAGGCGCAGGTCCGAGGCCGCGGGCTGGCGGCGCACGATCACGTGCCCCAGGTCGTCGTCGATCGCGACCTCGAGCTCGTTCACCTTCGCGTCGGCGGCGATCACCTGCTCGATGCGCGCCGGATCGCCCTCGAGGAAGCCTTCCATCGCATCCCGGATCTGGGACTCGACGAGGCCGCCCATCTGCATCATGCGCGAGCGGATGGCCTCCAGGTCCTGGTCGTACTGCTTCGCGGTGTGTTCGGTCATGGCGGCTCTCCCGCGCACCTTATGGCGCTAGTGTGACAGTTCCGTGACCGGGGGTGGCCGATGGTGGCCGACGGCTGGCGAGAATCCTGGAAGCGCCGATGTCCGCCGATCCAACGCCGATCGCCGCCGATGAAAAGGGAAACGAGGGCGGTCGTGAGCTCCATCGGTTGCGACAATGGACGCGAAGCCTGTCATCGCCTCATCGGCGGGCATCGGCGTTGGATCGGCGGGGATCGGCGCTTTCAAGGCCTTTTGTTTCCGCCAGCCACCGCCGCCGCCCGTATCTTGTCGAGCGTCGTGTTGGGCGTGATCGCCTGCGGGTCGATGCGGATGTCGATGACCGCGGGCTTGTTGGCGGCGAGCGAGCGCTCCATCGCGGGGCCGAACTGCGCGGTGTCCTCGACGATCTCGCCCACCGCGCCGAAGGAGCGCGCGTACGCCGCGAAATGCGGGTTGTGAAGCTCCGTCCCGACCACGCGCCCCGGGTAGTGCCTCTCCTGGTGCATGCGGATGGTGCCGTACATCCCGTTGTTGATCACCAGGATCACCACCGGCGCCTCGTGCTGCACGGCGGTGGCGAGCTCCTGCCCGCTCATGAGGAAGTCGCCGTCGCCCGAGAAGCACACCACCTTGCGCTCCGGGTGCACGAGCTTCGCCGCGATCGCGGCGGGGACGCCGTAGCCCATGGCGCCGGAGGTGGGCGCCACCTGCGTGCGGAAGCCCGTGTAGCGGTGGAAGCGGTGCAGCCAGGTCGCGAAGTTGCCCGCGCCGTTGCAGTAGATCGTGTCCTCGGGCATGTGCTGGTTGAGCCAATCCACCACGTCCCACATCTGCACGCGCCCCGGGATCTCGCGCCGTCCGCTCCACGCGACGTAGTCGGCGCGCGCTTCGGCGACCGACCCCTTCCACGCCGGGCTCTCGACGGGCGTGAGCGAGGCCACGGCCGCCGCGAACGGCGCCATGGCCGAGACGATGCCGAGCTCGGGCTGGTAGACGCGCCCGATCTCCTCGGCCGACGGATGCACGTGCACGAGCTTCTGGCGCGGCACCGGCGCTTCCAGCAGCGTGTAGCCGCCCGTCGTCATCTCGCCCAGGCGCGCGCCGACCACGAGCAGCACGTCCGCCATGCGCACGCGCTCGGCGAGCACCGGGTTGATGCCGATGCCCACGTCGCCCACGTAGTGGTCGTTGCGGTTGTCGAAGAGGTCCTGGAAGCGGAACGCGCAGCCGACGGGCAGGTCGTTCGCCACGACGAAGCGGCGCATCTGCTCGCAGGCCTCGCGCGTCCACCCCGTGCCGCCGAGGATCACCATCGGGCGCTTCGCGCAGGCGAGGAGCCGCTGCAGCTCGAGGAGCTCGCCCGCGCCCGGGTGCGGCACGGCGGGGACGTGCGGCTTCGCGTCCGCGGCGCTCGAGCGTTGCGTGAGCATGTCCTCGGGCAGGGCGACCACCACCGGCCCGCGGCGGCCCGAGGTCGCGACCTGGAAGGCGCGCGCGACGAGCTCCGGGATGCGATCGACGTCGTCGATGCGCACCGCCCACTTCGCGAGCGGCGCGAACATCGCGGCGAAATCCACTTCCTGGAAGGCCTCGCGATGGCGGAAGCGGCTCCCGACGTCGCCCACGAAGAGCACCATCGGCGTCGAATCCTGGAACGCGGTGTGCACGCCGATGGAGGCGTGCGTGGCGCCCGGCCCGCGCGTGACGAACGCGACGCCCGCGCGATTGGTGAGCTTGCCGTACGCCTCGGCCATGTTCGCCGCACCCGCCTCGTGGCGGCACACCACGAGCTTCACCTTGTCGCGCGCCTCGTAGAACCCGTCGAGCGCCGCGAGGAAGCTCTCGCCCGGCACGGTGAACGCGCGATCGACGCCCTGCACCACCAGCTGCTCGACGAGCAGCCGCCCGCCTTCCCGTTCGGTCATTTTTGTTTCTCCCCCGCGGGTGCCACGAAGATCTGCTTCACGCCGTAGCCGCGCTCGCGCAGCTTCGCGACCAGCCCGCGCGGGCCGGCGAGGTGCAGCGCGCCCACCGCGATGAAGCGCGGGCCCCGCTCGTCCTCGAGCCAGCCCGAGATCTTCGCGACCATCGCGTCGTGCCGCGACCAGACGAACTTCTCGTCGAGCTGCGCCGCCCCCTTCACCTTCTCGTCGTAGCGCCGCGCGACTTCCAGCATGAGGTTCGGGTCGCCGACCTGCCACGCGTGCACCATGCCCTCGATCTGCTCGGCGGCGAGCCCCTGCTCGATCGCGCCGAGCGTTCCTTCGAGGGCGAGGCGGTTCTCCTCGGGCGTGAGCGTGTCCATGAGCTTCGCCTGGGTCGCCACGCCCTCCAGCTCCACGACCGCCTTGCGCTCGTCCTTCGCGCGGTCGAGCAGGTACGTGTCCACGCCGAGCTGCGGCAGGTACCCCAGGCGCGTCCATTCGGCGAACACGAGGAGCGAGGCGGCGATGAAGGGCTTCATCTGCGCCACCTGCGATTCCGGGATCCCGTAGCGCGGCAGCAGCTTCAGCATCCGCGCATAGTCCTGCGGCGGGACGTGGTTGCGCAGGCTGTCCGGCGGCGCGTACGCCATCGCCGGCGCGTACTTGTCCATCGCGGCCTTGTCGGTGATGTCCGCCTCGACCACGAGCGTCGGCGAATCCGCGAACGCCTCGTCCACGGCCTTCGGCAGCGGATACCACTCGGCCTTCCCGGCGTGGATGGTGCCGAAGAGCCATACGTGGCTCGCGAGGGAATCGACGCGCCAGAGGAAGTTCTGGGCGAAGGCAGGCGCCGCGGCGAGCGCGACGAGCGCGACGAGGACGCGGGCGAACCCTCGGCGAAGGCTCATCGCGCGTTCGGGTTCCAGCCGGTCTTCACCGGCTCGAACGGCGCCATGGGGATCGCCTCGTAGCGCACGTCGAGGATGTCGAGCTCCTCCTCGCCGCCGGGCGTGTGCAGGCGCACGGTGTCGCCTTCCCGCGCCTTGATGAGCGCGCGCGCGATGGGCGAGATCCAGCTCACGTAATTGTGGGCGGGATCCATCTCGTCGATGCCGACGATGCGCACGGTGTTCTCCTCGCCCTCGCGGTTGGCGTAGGTCACCGTCGCGCCGAAGAACACCTGGTCCGTCTCCTCGCGCGTGGCCGGATCGACGACCTCCGCGGCCTCGAGGCGCTTGGTGAGGTAGCGGATGCGGCGGTCGATCTCGCGCAGCCGCTTCTTGCCGTACTGGTAATCGGCGTTCTCGGAGCGGTCCCCGAGCTTCGCGGCCCACGACACCACGCTGGTGACCTCCGGGCGCTCGTGGTTCACGAGCCACTGCAGCTCGTCGCGCATGCGCCGCCACCCCGCGGGCGTGAGGTAGTTCTTCGAGCCGGGCGGAATCGGGTTCGCGCCGTCCTCGAAATCGTCCTCGGGGAGATCGGCCCCGTCCTCCTTCGTGAATGCCTTGCTCATCTCAATCCCTCCACGAACATGCGGATGCCGCCCAGCAGCATCTCGACGGCGATCGCGGTGAGGATGAGGCCCATCAGCCGCGCCACCGCCTGCATGCCGCGGTCCCCCATCCAGCGCTGCAGCCGCTCGCCGGCGACCAGGACCACGGTCGCGACCGCCATGGTCACCACCAGCGCCCCCGCGAGCATGCCGAGCTGCCTCGGCTCCTTCGAGGCGAGCAGCATCACGGTGGCGAGGGCGGAAGGGCCGGAGATGAGCGGGATCGCGAGCGGCACGATGAACGGCTCGCCGCGCGGCTCCAGTCCGAACGCGCCCTCGGGGTGGGCGAAGACCATCCGGATCGCGATCATGAAGAGGATAACACCCCCCGCGATCGACAAGGACGTCTCGGAAAGGCCCATCACGGCGAGGATCTGGGGGCCGAACAGCATGAATGCCGCGAGGAGCATGAACGCGATGCCGCACTCGCGCACGATCACGTGGCGCCGGCGCGTGACCGGCACGTCGGCGAGCAGCGTGTTCACCACCGGGACGTTCCCGAAGGGGTCCACCACCAGCAGCAGCAGGATGATCGCGGAAAGGAATTCGCCGGGCATGGAGGCGATATGATATCGGCCTTCCATGCGCCAGGTCGCCTTCCTCTGCCTCCTCGCCGGGGGCTGCGCGATCGCCTTCGCGCCGATCCTCGTGCGGCTCTCCGATACGGGGCCCGTCGCCAGCGCGTTCTGGCGCACGGCGCTCGCGGCGCCGCTGCTGTGGGCGTGGCTCGCGCGGCCGTCTTCCCGCGATGCCGCTTCCGGCCCGATCTCGCGCGGCGCGCTCGCCGCCGCCGGCCTCTTCTTCGCCGCGGACCTCGGCGTCTGGCACTGGTCGATCGTGTGGACCTCGGTTGCGAACTCGACGCTTCTCGCGAACCTCGCCCCGATCTTCGTGACGCTCGCCGGCTGGCTCTTCTGGCGGCGGTCGGTGACGCGCGTGTTCCTCGCCGGAATGGCGCTCGCCATCGCCGGCATGTTCGTGCTGGTCGGGCCGAACTTCGGCGTCGGCGGCACGCGGCTCCTCGGCGACGCGCTGGGCGCCCTCACCGGCGTCTTCTATGCGGGCTACATGCTGGCGATCAAGAGTGCGCGCGATGCGGGCGCTTCGACCATGCGGCTCATGGCATGGAGCACGACGATCACCGCGGTCGCGCTCCTGCCCATCGCGTATCTCTCGCCGCAGCCCATGATCCCCGCGCACGCGGCGGGATGGTGGGTGCTCGCCGCGCTCGCGCTGGTCTCGCAGATCCTCGGGCAGGGGCTCATCGCCTACGCGTTCGCGCACCTGCCTGCGTCGCTCTCCTCGGTGTCGCTCCTCATCCAGCCGGTGATGGCGACGCTCTTCGCGTGGGTACTGTTCGGCGAGGCGGTGGGCGCCGTGCAGTTCGTCGGCGGCGTGGTGGTGCTCGCCGGGATCTGGATCGCGCGGCGCGGGAGCCAGGAGCAAGTCAGCGCGAAGCGGGCGCGACGACCTGGTAGAAGATCTCGTCGCGCTTGATCATGCCGAGCTCCATGCGCGCGCGCTCCTCGATCGCCTCGGTGCCCTGCTTCAGGTCGCGCACTTCCGCGTCGAGCGCATCGTTGCGCGCCTTGAGGCCGTCGTTGGTCTCGCGCTGCTGCGCGAGGCTCGCGTCGAGCTCCCACACCGCGCGCCAGCTGCCCTTGCCGAGCCACAGCGGATACTGCAGCGCGACGACCAGCGTGGCGAGGATGGCGGCGAGGATTTTCACCGGCACGTCATTCCCGTGTCGATGCGAATCCACGCGGGTTCCCGCCTGCGCGGGAACGACGAGGGGCGCGGGAACGGCGGGTCAGCGGATCTGGTAGAACGCATCGCGGCCGGCGTAGGAGGCATCCTCGCCGAGCTCCTCCTCGATCCGCAGGAGCTGGTTGTACTTGGCCGTGCGGTCGGAGCGCGAGAGGGAGCCGGTCTTGATCTGCATCGCGTTGCTGCCCACGGCGATGTCGGCGATCGCCGAATCCTCGGTCTCGCCGGAGCGGTGCGAGATCACCGCGGTGTAGCCCGCGTTCTTCGCCATCTCGATCGCCTCGAAGGTCTCGGTGAGCGTGCCGATCTGGTTGATCTTGATGAGGACCGAGTTCGCGATGCCGCGCGTGATGCCCTCGGCGAGGATGCGCGTGTTGGTGACGAAGATGTCGTCGCCCACCAGCTGCACCTTGTCGCCCAGGCGGTCGGTGAGGACCTCCCAGCCTTCCCAGTCGCCCTCGGCCATCCCGTCCTCGACGGAGACGATCGGGTACTTGTCGCACCAGGTGGAGAGGAGGTCCGTGAACTGCTGCGAGGTGTAGGAGAGCTTCTCGGACTCGAAGCGGTACTTGCCGTCCCGGAAGAACTCGCTCGCGGCGCAGTCCAGGCCCAGCAGCACGTCGGAGCCCGCGAGGTAGCCCGCCTCCTCGACGGCGCGCAGGATCCACTGGATCGCCGCCTCGTTGTTGGGCAGGCTGGGCGCGAAGCCGCCCTCGTCGCCCACCGTGGTCGACATCCCTTCCTTGTCGAGCATCTTCTTCAACGTCTGGAAGATCTCGGCGCCGCAGCGCAGCGCGTCGCGGAACGTGGGAAGCCCCGCCGGGATGATCATGAATTCCTGGATGTCGAGCGAGTTGTTGGCGTGGGCCCCGCCGTTCACCACGTTCATCTGCGGCACCGGCATGCGCTTCTTCCCGCTGCCGCCGAGGTAGCGGTAGAGCGAGAGGCCGGATTCCTCCGCGGCGGCCTTGGCGCACGCGACCGACACCGCGAGGATCGCGTTCGCGCCGAGGCGCGACTTGTTGTCGGTGCCGTCGAGCTCCACCAGCACGCGGTCGATGTGAGCCTGCTCCGAGACGTCGAGGCCCAGGATCGCCTCGCAGATCTCGGTGTTCACGTGCTCCACCGCCTTCTGCACGCCCGTGCCGAAGAAGCGCTGCGCGTCGCCGTCGCGCAGCTCGATCGCCTCGCGCGAGCCCGTCGATGCGCCCGAAGGCACCGCGGCGCGCCCCTTGGCGCCGGACTCGACCAGCACGTCGGCTTCCACGGTGGGGTTGCCGCGCGAATCGAGGATCTCGCGGGCGACGACTTCGACGATGGCGGTCATGCGGTGGGGTTCCTTTCCCTTACTGGATCTTCGCGATCACGACCTCGGCGAGCTTCTTCGCGAGTTCGTCGTCGCGCTGGTCGGGCTTCGCGCCGCCGACCGTGAGCGTGATCCACGTGCGCCCCTTGCGCACGTTCATCTGCCCGGTCTTCGCGCTCCAGAACGCCTCCGCCCCGGTCAGGAGCAGCGGCTTCGTCTGGTATTGGAGGCGCGCGTCCTCGAAGGCCTGCTGCAGCTCCGCGTCGCTGCGGCCGAAGCGGAACTGCGCGGTCGCGGCGACGGGCTTGCCGTCCTTGAAGCCGTTGTAGGTGCAGCTCGTGACCACCTTCGGCCGCCGCGCCTTGGGATTCACGGGCTCGGGCGCCGCGGCGACGCCGAGGGCCTTCTCCGCGTCGGCCTGCGTGAAGATCTCGCACGCGTCGAAGCGTTCCTCGGCGGCTTTCGCGACGCCGGTTGCGAGTGCCGCGGCCGCGAGGGCCGCGCACGCGAGGGCTCGGATGATGCGCATCGGTTACCTCCCCGGATTGCTGTGGGTCGTGCGCCGGTCTCTGTTGTTGCGCGCATCATACCCGACCGGGGGCGGCGGCCGAAGCGATCAGGAGAGCGGAACGTCCCTCAGGCCCCCGAAGAAGCCGTCGTAGGTGCAGAACTGGTCGCGCCCGCTGAAGTGGCCGTTGAAGCCGTTCACGCCGGCCTCGATGCCGCTCAGCGTGAAGTTGCCGGCGTTGGACGCCTGCCCGTTGATGGTGCAGCTCCAGTTCCCCGCGACGGACCCGAGCCGCCCGTCCTGCGCGTAGTTGCCCGTGAAGGCGCACTGGGAGGCCTGCCCCTGGTTCGAGGTGAAGTCCACGGTCATCGAGACCTGGCCGCCGTTGTGGGAGGTGGCGAGCGAGCCGAAGATGAGGATCGGGCCGTTGGGAACCTGGCTGCAGCTCGAGCCGGTCGCGGTGAGCCCGCCCAGGTAGTTCCCGGTGAGGTTGTCGTTGCGCCACGTCTGCCGGGTGATCTGCTTCGTCACGGTCGCGCCGTTCACCGAGTACTGCAGCGTTCCCGTCGTCGGGCTGGTGAAGGTGACCGTCATGGTGCCGACCGGGGTGCGGGTGACGTTGCGCGGATCGAAGCTGCCCGCGCCGAAGTACGGCCCCGAGGTGAGGTAGAGCTGCCCGGTGAAGGTGTTCCGGCTCCCGGCGGGGGACGGCTCCATGTCCGAGGCCGTGAACCACTGCGCGACGTTCCCGACGCCGTACACGAAGAGCGTCGCGAAGATCACGTCGTCCTGCTGGATGAAGTTGACGCCCCATCCCGACTCGGTGGCGTTGAACCAGAGGTCGGTGTAGTCGATGGAGTAGGTCGTGGCGCGGGCGGGCATCGCAAGCGCGACCATCGCGGCGAAAGTCGCTGCGGTGCGGAGGAGCAGTTTCGTCATGGGGGCGGTCCGTTGGAAGTCGCGGCTGTCGGGCGCCGCGTGCAATTGAGCCAGAGACTGTGGAGGCGGCAAAGAGTTCCGGTCTGCGCGCCCCGCGTGTCGCCGCGGGGCGTCGCTCCCTAGTGTAGCAGCCCCTTGAGCGCGTCGATCGCGCCCTCGACGCCGCCCTTGCGCAGCAGCTCCACGTTGGAGAGCACGCGTTGCGCGATGCGCGCCTCGAGCTGCGCGGCGACGAGCTGCGCGATCTCGCTCGCGGTGAGCCCGCCCTCCCGCCTGCCGACGTCGCGCAGCTCGATGTCCGGGAGCCCGAAGCGGATGCCCTGCCCGCGCAGCGCCGGGTTGGTCATCGTGACGCGGCCGCCGCGGATCGAGAGGCGGTCGACGACGAACTTGCGGCGCCCCGGCTTCGCCTCGGCGGGGCGCGACTCCGAGGGGCCGCCGCTGCGCGCGATGTATCCCTCGAGGTTCCTGCGGATCGCCTCGACGTTCGTGCCGCGGTCGCCCCGCTCGTAGGTGATGAGGGGCGATTCCACGGTGAGGCTGCGGACGTGCACCACGGCCCCCGTGACCGTTTCCGGATCGAGCGCAACGCGGATCTCGCCCACGCGCGCCGCGTAGGGCGCGGTGAACCCGTGCGGGCTCCCGATCTCGAGGTTGCGCACGACGCCCCGGCCGCTCGCCGCGGAGATGTCGATGCCGCCGACCTTCACCGGGACGCCGGCGAGCTGCGGCGCGTAATGCTCGATCGCGATGCGCACGATGAGGTCGAGGGAGCTCCACGCCCAGTAGGCCACGCCCCCGAGCACGGCGGCGACGAGGAGGACGGCGACGGCGAGCTTCTTCACGAGCGCTTGCGCCGACCCTCTCCGCGGCCCTCTTCCGAGAGGGAGGAAGCGATCGCATCGAGCACCGCGCGCAGCCCCTGCGCCTCGCCGCCCACCGGCCGGCCCGGGCGGCTCGCGTCGTTCCACGCGAAGACGTCGAAGTGCGCCCAGGCG
>DATIVM010000293.1:0-11038 GCA_035465975.1 Usitatibacter sp. | reverse complement strand
GAAGCGGCGCAAGTGGCGCCTCGTCGCGTGGGTCGCGCACGCCGTGTGGCGCCGCCTCAAGCGCGGCGACATCGGGGGGATCCTGCGGCGCGCGAAGACGCAGAGCTACGCCGTGCCCACCCTCGACGACATCGGCATCGTCGCAGAGCTGGTGCCGGGCCTGCGGCGGCACCCGGGCCTGTCCATCGTGTTCGACCACAACATGGGCGGCGGCGCCAACCAGTACCGCCGCAACATCATCGCCGAGCGCAACGCGAAGGGCGAAGCGGTCCTGCTCTGCACGTACAACCTGCCCATGCTCGAGTACCGGCTGCACGTGTTCGAGCCGGGCGTGGAGACGCGCGTCTACCGCATCTCGACGTTCCTCGCGCTCGAGCGCATCCTCGAGAAGGTGCCCGCCGCCGAGCTCTTCGTGAACAGCCCCGTGTCGTTCGACGAGCCGCTGCTCCTCGCCGACTGGCTCGCGCGCATGCGCACCGAGTTTCCCGCGAGCCGTCTCACCGTCACCGCGCACGACTACTTCTCGATCTGCCCCTCGTTCGTGCTGCTGAACGCCGACGGCCGCTACTGCGGCGTGCCGGAGATCTCCGAATGCGTCGAGTGCCTCAAGCGCCATCCGGCGAGCTACGTCGCGCTCTCGCCGCCCACGCAGATCGGCCCGTGGCGCGCGCTCTGGGGAAGGTGCCTCAACACGGCCGACGAGATCCGCTGCTTCTCGCAGTCGACGCGCGAGCACCTGCTGCGCGCCTATCCCTCGCTCGCCTCGCGGCGCATCACCGTGATCCCGCACAAGACCGACTTCGTGCCGGCGCGGCTGCCGCGCGTGGCGCGCGGCACGCCGGTGATCGGCGTGATCGGCGAGATCAGCCCGCAGAAGGGCGCGTGGATCGTGCGCGACATGGTCGCGCAGATCGAGCGCGAGGGCCTCGACGCCCGCGTGGTGGTGCTGGGCACGCTCAACGTCGCGCACCGCTCCGAGAAGCTGCGCGTCACCGGCGCCTACCGCCGCGAGGACCTCGTCGACCTCGTCGAGGAGCACGGCGTGAACCTGCTGTTCTTCCCGTCCGTGTGGCCGGAGACGTTCTCGTACGTGGTCGCCGAGATGATCGCGCTGCGCCTTCCGATCGTCGCGTTCGACCTCGGGGCCCCCGGCGAGCGCCTGCGCGAATACCCGATGGCGCGGCTCTGTCCCGAGGTGAGCGCGGGTTCGGCCCTCGCCACCCTGCTCGATTTCCACCGCCAGCTCGCGCTGCGCGACGCGACCGCCGCCTAGCGGCCCGCATACGGATCGCCGAATGGAAGCCAAGCTCCACATCTTCACCAGCGCCGCGGTGAACTACCTGCCGAAGGTGCGCATGCTGTGCCGGTCGATCCGCCGCCACCACCCGGAGGCGATGATCCACCTCGCGCTCGCCGACGAGCGGCCCGGGTGGCTCGGGAACGACGGCGAGCCCTTCGACGAGATCCACGAGATGCGCAGCCTCGGCATCCCCGGCTGGCGCTCGTGGAGCTTCATGCACAACATCGTCGAGCTCTCCACCGCGATCAAGCCCTTCGTGCTGCGGCGCCTGCTCGAGCGGCCCGACTGCGCGAAGGCGCTCTATTTCGACCCGGACATGGTCCTCTTCTCGCGCGTGGACGACATCCTCGCCACGCTCGACGCGGCCAACCTCGCCCTCACGCCGCACCAGAACAAGCCCGAGCAGTCCCTCGAGGCGATCCTCGACAACGAGGTGACCAGCCTGCGCATGGGCATCTTCAACCTGGGCTTCATCGGGGTGCGCAACACGCCCGAGGCGCACCGCTTCGCCGGCTGGTGGGCCGAGCGCACCTACCTCCTGTGCCGCGCCGAGCCCCACAACGGCCTCTTCACCGACCAGAAGTGGATCGACTTCGCGCCCGTCTTCTTCGACGGCGTCGCGATCCTCAAGTCGTCGCGCCACAACGTCGCCACCTGGAACCTCACCACCCGCAGCCTCACCGGCGACCTCGCCTCGGGCTTCCGGGTCGACGGCGAGCCCCTCGCGTTCTACCATTTCACCGGTTTCGACAGCGGCGCGCATCGCGTGATGGCCGTGAAGAACGCGGCGGGCAACATGACGGTGCAGGAGCTCATCGCCTGGTACGAGCGGGAGACGGCCGCCTCGCGCGGCGATCCCGTGAACGACTGGCCGTGGGCCTACGGCCGCTTCAGCGACGGCACGCCGATCCAGGCCCACCATCGCTGGCTCTACCGCGAGAACAAGGACCTGCAGTCCGCGTTCCCCGATCCGTACTACGCGGGGACCGAGCGGCTCTCGCTCCCGGAATGGTGCCGCACCGAGGGGCGGCTGCGCTTCCCGCAGTTCTTCGGCAAGGACGGCGGCTCGGCGAAGTTCGCGCCGTACCCCGGCGGCCGGACGTCGGTCTCGCCGCTCGCGGCGGTGAAGCTGGGGCTGCTGATGTTCGCGCCGCGCGGCGGAAGGTCGCTGCGCGAGCGGCTCTTCCGGCTGCTGCGGCGCGAAGGGCTCGCCGGCATCGCGCGGCGCATCCGCCGGCCCGTGCGACGGGGACACGCTTGATCGACGTCGTCATCCCGGTCTACAAGGGATACGAGCAGACGCGGCGCTGCATCGAGAGCGTTCTCGCGAGCGCGCAACGCGAGCCCTTCGAGACGGTCCTCGTCGACGATGCGTCCCCCGAGCCGCGGATCCGCGCCTACCTCGACGAAGTCGCCGCGCAGGGGCGCGCGACCCTGCTGCGCAACGAGGAGAACCTGGGCTTCGTGCGCTCCGTGAACCGCGGCATGGCGCTGCACGCCGACCGCGACGTGGTCCTGCTCAACAGCGACGCCGAGGTCGCCAACGACTGGCTCGACCGCCTGCGCGCGTGCGCCCACGGCGCCCCCGACGTGGCGACCGTGACGCCGTTCTCGAACAACGCCACGATCTGCTCCTATCCTTTCGAGGGCTGGGCCGGCCGCGTGCCGGGCACGCTCGGCCTCGCCGCGCTCGACCGGCTCTTCGCGCGCGTGAACGCGGGCCGCGCGATCGAGCTCCCCACCGCCGTGGGCTTCTGCATGGACCTCCGCAGCGACGCGCTTTCGGCCCTCGGCGCCTTCGACGCCGAGCGCTTCGGCCGCGGCTACGGAGAGGAGAACGACTTCTGCATGCGCGCGCTCAAGTCGGGCCGGCGCAACCTCCTCGCCGCCGACGTCTTCGTGTACCACGAGGGCTCGGTGAGCTTCTCCGACGAGGGCGCGGCCCTGCGCCAGTCGGCCGGCAAGGCGCTCGTCGAGGCGCACCCCGACTACCCCGTGCGCGTGCACGACTTCCTCGTCGCGGACCCGGCGAACGACCTGCGCATGGCCGTGGACAGGGCGCGCGTCGAGGCCGGCACGGCGGAGGCGCAGGAGGTCCTCGCCGAGCGCGCCGACGAGCGCGCGCGCCTGATGCGCGGCCTCTGGCACATCGAGCGGCTCGCCGAGGAGCGCGACTCGACGATCGGCCAGCTCAACCGCGGGCTCGACCACGCGCGGCAGCTGCTCGCCGACCGCGACGCCGAGATCGCGCGCCGGGGCGAGGAGATCGAGCGGCTGCGCGCCGGGCTCGCCCACGCCGAGAAGCTCGCCTTCGAGCGGCTCGCGGAGCTGCAGCGCGTCCACGCCTCGCCCATCTGGAAGGTCGTGCTGGCGGTCGGTCGCGTGCGCCGGCTCCTGCGCCGCAAGGCGCCCGACGCCGCGTGACGGCCGCGCGAGCGCTCGAGCGGCTGCGAGGCTCGAGCCGCCCCCGGGTGCTCTTCGTCTCGCACGCCTTCGGCGGCGGCGTCGCGCGCCACATCGCGAGCCTCGCCGCGGCGATCGCGGAAGATGCCGAGGTCCTGTTGCTCCAGCCCCATTGCGATTCGTTCGCGGCGCTGCGCGGGCTCGGGCGCAACGACGACCTCGCGCTGTGGTTCCATGCGTCCGACGATTGGGACGCGGCCGTCGCGCTCCTCGGCGCGATCGGCATCGACCGGGTGCACTTCCACCATGTGCACGGGCTGCCACGCGCGGTCCTCGCGCTGCCGCAGCGGCTCGGCTGCCCGCACCGCCTCACGCTGCACGACTACTTCCCCGCATGCCCGGCCTACCACCTCACCGACGGCAGCGGCCGGTTCTGCGGCGGCGCGCCCGATTGCCGGCGCTGCCTCGAGGCGGGGCCCGCGCAGTGGCCGGTCTCGATCGACGAATGGCGCGGCGAATTCGCGCGGCTCCTCGCCTCGGCCGAGCGGGTGATCGCGCCCTCGCGCGACGCGGCGCAGCGCATCGCGCGCTTCTTTCCCGCCGCGAGCCCCGTCGTCTGGCCGCACCCCGAGGAACCCGCGCCCGCGCCGCCGCCGGCGCCCCTGCGCGTGCTCGTCCCCGGCGCGATCTCGCCGGCGAAGGGCCTCGCGATCCTTGCCGCCTGCGTGCGCGATGCCGCCGAGCGCCGCCTGCCGCTGCATTTCCGCGTCGTGGGCTACGTCGCGCAGCCCCTGGGCGAATGGCCCGCGATGCCGGTGAGCCTCACCGGCGAATACCGCGAGGACGACCTCGATGCGCGGATCGCGCTCGAGCGGGGCGACGCGTTCCTCTTCCCCGCGCAATGCCCCGAGACCTTCTCGTACACCCTCTCGGCCGCGCTCGCGACGGACCTTCCCATCGTGGCGACCGACCTGGGCGCCTTCCCGGAGCGGCTCGCCGGCCGCGCGAACGCGCGCCTCGTGCCCTGGGACGCCGCGCCCGGGCGCATCAACGACGTGCTGCTCTCGCTGCGCGGCCCCGATCCGACGCGCGACGGGAACGTCCCGCCGCGCACGAGCGCCGCGGAATATCGCCGGCTCTACGTCGAAGGCCTCTCGCAGCGCGGGAGCCGGGGCGCCGAGCTCCCGCGCCTCGACGCCCGCTGGCTGCGGGCGCCGCAGCCCGCTCCCGCCCTCTCCACCCTCGCATGGCTCTTCGAGGACGCGGTGCTCTGCGGCCGCGGGCGCTCGCTCGAGGAGCTGCGCCGGCGCGTGGCCGAAGCCGACGCGCGCATCGAGGCGGCCGGGGCCGAGCGAGCCGCGCTGGAGGAATCGCGCGCGCAGCTCGCGCGAACAGCGTCGGCGCGCGATCGCAGCGAGGCCGAGGCGCGCGACCTGCGCGAGCGCCTGCGGCGCATCGAGTCGAGCCGCTCGTGGAAGCTCACCGCGCCCCTGCGCGCCCTCGCCCGGCGCCTGCGCGGCGGCCGGTAGTGCGCGAGCCGGCCATTCCCGTATGATGTTCGCCACCCGGCCCGCCCTGCCTTCCCGATGCGCCTCGCGCGGCTCCTGAAGCAAAGGCTCTCCCTCAACACGGTGGTGCGCGTGGCCGCGGGGCTCGTCATGGTCTTCGCCGCGCTGCTGAGCGTGGCCGAGATCGTCCCGATCCGCATGCTGCAGGCCCTCGAGCTGCAGGCCTACGACGCGCGGCTGCGCCTGTTCATGCCGCGCACCGTCGATCCGCGCATCGTGATCCTCGACATCGACGAGAAGAGCCTCGCCGCGGAGGGCCACTGGCCGTGGGGGCGCGACAAGCTCGCGCTCATGCTGCGCCAGCTGTTCGACCGGTACCACGCGCGCGTGGCGGCCTTCGACATCGCCTTCCCCGAGCGCGATACCACTTCGGGCATCGACACGCTCGACCGGCTCGCCGCGACCGAGCTCAAGGACGATGCGCAGTTCAAGTCGGTGCTCGAGCAGGAGCGCGCGAGGCTCGACTACGACAAGGTCTTCGCCGACGAGATCGGCCGCCACCCCGTGGTGCTCGGCTTCTTCCTCAGCTCGAAGCAGGACCGCGTCGGCGTCCTGCCCCCGCCGATGATCGACGGCAACGCGCTGGGACGGGTGACCGAGGGAACGTTCGCCGCGACGGTCGCGACCGGGTACAGCGGCAACCGGCCGGAGCTGCAGGCGCAGGCGACCGCCGCCGGGCACCTCGCGCCCGGGCTCGACTTCGACGGGGTGACGCGGCGCGTGCCGATGCTGATGCGCGTCGACGACGGCTACTACGAGGCGATGTCGCTCGCGCTCGCGCGCGCCTACCTCGGCAACGTCCCCGCGTCGATCCGCACCGACCACGTCGGCACCGGGCGCGACGCGATCGCCTGGATCAGCGAGCTGCGCATCGGCGACAAGGTGATCCCCCTCGACGAGGCGATGACGGCCCTCGTCCCGTTCCGCGGCGCGCGCGGCTCCTTCCGCTACGTCTCCGCGACCGACGTGATCCGCGGCAAGCTCGAGCCGAACGAGCTCGCCGACAAGGCGGTGATCGTGGGCACCTCGAGCCAGGGCCTGCTCGACATCCGGCAGACCCCGGTGGACGAGGATTTCCCGGGCGTGGAGGTGCACGCGAACATGGTGAGCGGCATCCTCGACCAGACGGTGAAGCACCGGCCGATCGAGGCGCAGACCATTTCCGTCCTGCTGCTCCTCCTCACCGGCATCCCGCTCGCGGTCTTCCTGCCCCGCCTCGGCGCGCTCGCCGCGAGCGTCGTGGCCGGCGGCGTGCTCGCGGCGGTGGTGGGGCTCAACCTCTATGCGTGGCAGGCGCTCGGCTACGTGCTCGATTTCGCGGTGCCGGTCGCGCTGGTGCTGGTGCTCTATTTCTTCAACATGGTGTACGGCTTCTTCATGGAAGCGCGCTCGCGGCGCCTCATCACCGGCCTCTTCGGCACCTACGTCCCCAAGGAGCTGGTGGACGAGATGTCGCGCAACCCGGGCGAGTACTCGATGCGCGGGGAAAGCCGCGAGATGACGGTGCTCTTCTCCGACGTGCGCGACTTCACCTCGATCTCCGAGGGCCTCGCCCCGGCGGACCTCAAGGAGATGATGAACGCGTACCTCACCGAGATGACCGAGGTGATCCAGGAGAAGCGCGGCACCATCGACAAGTACATCGGCGACGCGATCATGGCGTTCTGGGGCGCGCCGCTCGCCGACCCGCAGCACGCCGCGCACGCGATCGAGGCGGCGCTCGCGATGCAGAAGCGCATCCGCGGGCTCGACCCCGAGTTCGCGAAGCGCGGCTGGCCGGTGCTCAACATCGGCGTGGGCCTCAACTGCGGCGAGATGAACGTGGGCGACATGGGCTCGCGGTTCCGCCGCGCCTACACCGTGATGGGCGACGCGGTGAACCTCGCCTCGCGCCTGGAGGGGCTCACCAAGGAGTACGGCGTCGGCATCCTCGTCTCGGAGAACATGGTGAGGTCGGCGGAGGGCTTCGTGTACCGCGAGGTGGATCGCGTCGTGGTGAAGGGCCGCACCGAGGGCATCGGCATCTTCGAGCCGCTCGGCCGCATCGGCGAGGTCCCCGAGGCGGCGATCGCCGAGACGGAGCGCTTCCACAAGGCGCTCGAGCTCTACCGCAAGCGGCGCTGGACCGAGGCGCTCGTGCAGCTCGAAAGCCTCGCGGCGCGCGCGCCCTCCGCCAAGCTCTACAAGGTGTACCTCGAGCGCGCCGGAAAGTTCTCGGAGCGCGCGCCCGAGCCCGCCTGGAACGGGACGTGGGTCTTCACGACGAAGTAAGCCACCCGTTCGGCGAGCGCATTCCGCGGCCCGGCGAGGCGATCGAAGTCGCCGAGGGCGTCCTCTGGATCCGCATGCCGCTGCCCTTCGCGCTCGACCACATCAACCTGTGGCTGCTCGAGGACGGCGACGCATGGACGATCGTCGACACGGGCTACGGCGACGAGGCGACGCGCGCCCTCTGGGAGGGCCATCTGCGCACGACGCTCGCGGGCCGGCCGGTTCGCAACCTCGTCGTCACCCATTACCACCCGGACCACGTCGGCTCGGCGGCGATGCTCGTCGAGCGCACCGGCGCGGCGTTCCACATGACCGCGGCCGAATATCTCTCCGCCCACGCCGCGCACGACGATGGCGCCGGCTTCGACCGCGAGGCGACGCTCGCCCTCTTCGCGCGGAACGGCCTCGATACCTCGTCGATCCCGGAGCGCGCGCGCAAGGCGAACCGCTACCTGCGCGGCGTTCCCTCGCTCCCGCGGCACTACCGCCGCCTCATGCACGGCGATCGGCTCCCGATCGGCGCTCGCGAGTGGGAAGTGATCACGGTGTTCGGGCACGCGCCGGAGCAGGCGACGCTGTGGTGCGAATCCCTGGGCGTGCTCATCTCCGGCGACCAGGTCCTGCCGCGCATCACGAGCAACGTCGGCGTGTGGGGGAGCCAGCCCGACTCCGACCCGCTCTCGCTCTTCCTCGGCTCGCTCGGGCGCTACTCGCACCTTCCGGCGGATGCGCTCGTGCTCCCGTCCCACGACCGCGTGTTCCGGGGGCTGCACGCGCGCATCGCGCAGCTGCACGAGCACCACGAGCGGCGCCTCGCGCGGCTCCTGGAGGGCTGCGCCAAGCCGATCACCGCCCGCGAAGCGATCCCGCTGCTCTTCCAGCGCGCGCTCGACGAGCACCAGATGGGATTCGCCATGGGGGAAGCGATCGCGCACCTGCACTACCTCGAGAAGCGCGGGCGCGTGGTGGCGAGCGAGGACGCGGGCGGCGTGCGGCGCTTCGCGCGCCCCTAGGCGAGCGACCTCATCGCCCGCTCCAGCCCGGACAGCGTGACCGGGTACATGCGGCCGTCCATGATGCGCTGGACGTTCATGATGCTGGTGGTCCAGCTCCAGTGCTCCTCGGGAACCGGATTCAGCCAGGCGGCGCGCGGCCAGGCGCGCAGCATCCGGTCGAGCCACGCGCGCCCGGGCTCGTCGTTCCAGTGCTCGACGCTGCCGCCGGGCTGCTCCAGCTCGTAGGGGCTCATGCTCGCGTCGCCCACGAAGATCAGCTTGTAGTCGTGGCCGTACCGGCGCATCACCTCCACGGTCGGGATGCGCTCCCGGTCGCGGCGCCGGTTGTCCTTCCACACGCTCTCGTACACGCAGTTGTGGAAGTAGTAGTGCTCGAGGTTCTTGAACTCGCCGCGCGCCGCGGAGAAGAGCTCCTCGACCACCTGGATGTGGTCGTCCATCGTGCCGCCCACGTCGAGGAAGAGCAGCACCTTCACCGCGTTGTGCAGCTCCGGCACCATGCGCAGGTCCAGCCAGCCGGCGTTGCGCGCCGTGGAGCGGATGGTGCCGTCGAGGTCGAGCACGTCGGGCGCCCCCTCGCGCGCGAAGCGCCGCAGGCGGCGTAGCGCGAGCTTGATGTTGCGCACGCCGAGCTCGCGGTCGGTGTCGTAGTCGCGGAACTCGCGCTGGTCCCAGACCTTCACGGCGCGCCGGTTGCGCGACCCGTCCTGCCCGATGCGCACGCCCTCGGGGTTGTACCCGTACGCGCCGTAGGGCGAGGTGCCGGCGGTGCCGATCCATTTCGAGCCGCCCTGGTGGCGCCCCTTCTGCTCCTCGAGCCGGGCCTTGAGCGTCTCCATCAGCTTCTCCCAGCCGCCGAGCGCCTCGATCTTCGCCTTCTCCTCGTCGGTGAGCCAGCGCTCGGCCATCCGGCGCAGCCACTCGCGCGGCACCTCGGCGACGAGCGCATCGGGGATCGCGTCGATGCCCTTGAAGTACGCGGCGAAGGCGAGGTCGAAGCGGTCGAAGTACGCCTCGTCCTTCACGAGGCACAGGCGCGCGAGGGTGTAGAACTCGTCGACGCTGCCGTGGACCACGCCCCGGTCGAGCGCCTCGAGGAGCGTGAGGAGCTCCTTCACGCTCGCGGGAACGCCCGCCTTGCGCACCGTGAAGAAGAAATCGAACAGCACGGCGCCTCGCCTAGCGGGTGGACTCGAGCAGCGCCTTGAGCCGGTCGAGGGCCGCCGACCAGAACGCCTTCTGGGTGCGCGCCGAGGCCGCGGTCGGAAGCCGCGCGTGCTCCACCGCGACCTGGCTCTTTCCGGGGCCGCGCGGCTGGAACCGCACGTCGATCGCGGAGCCGCCCGACTGCCAGGTCATGCGCAGCGACTTTCCGTCCACCGAGCGCCGCACCTCGACGGGCGCCTCGAGGAGCCAGCGGCTGCGCGCCTGCGCGTCGCTCCACGCGTCGAAGAGGCGGGCGACGGGCGCGTCCACCGTGCGCGAAGCCGTGGCGGCGTAGCCGTCGGCGCGCTCGTGCGCGGCGCGAAGGCCGCGCGCCTGCTCGTAGCCGACGGTCACCATCTGGCTCCACCAGTCGCGAACGCCGAAGCGGCGGCTCAGCAGCCCCGCGATGTCCTTGTGCGCCATGGCGCGCGCGCCCGCGCGGTCGAGCACCGCGAGCCATTCGCTCCAGGGGCGGCCCGTGGCGCGCATCACCGCCTCGGTTCCCACGCCGGCGAGGCGCAGCTCGTTGCGTCCCGAAGCGGCGCGCCCGAGCGGCCCGCGGGCCGAGCGCGTGCCGGGCCGGGTGCGCGGCGCGGCGCGCGCGGCGGGCTTCCGCGTCGCGGCCATCGCTACCTGCCGCGGCGCTGGAGGAAGACGAGCTGCTCGAAGAGGTGCACGTCCTGCTCGTTCTTCACGAGCGCGCCGTAGAGCGGCGGGATCGCCGCCTGGTGGCCCTCGCTCCTCAGGGCCTCGGGCGGGATGTCCTCGGCGAGGAGCAGCTTCAGCCAGTCGAGGAGCTCGGAGGTGGACGGCTTCTTCTTGAGCCCCGGCATCTCGCGGATGCCGAAGAAGACCTCGAGCGCCTCCTGCAGCAGCCGCTTCTTGATGCCGGGGAAATGGACGTCGACGATCGCCTGCATCGTCTCCCGGTCCGGGAAGCGGATGTAGTGGAAGAAGCAGCGGCGCAGGAACGCGTCCGGCAGCTCCTTCTCGTTGTTCGAGGTGATGATTACCACCTGCCGGTTCACGGCCTTCACCAGCTGCTGCGTCTCGTAGACGAAGAATTCCATCCGATCGAGCTCTAGCAGCAGGTCGTTCGGGAATTCGATATCGGCCTTGTCGATCTCGTCGATCAGCAGCACCGGCCGCTTGTCGGAGACGAATGCCTCCCACATCTTGCCATGCACGATGTAGTTCCCGATATCCGCCACCCTGGGGTCGCCCAGCTGCCCGTCGCGCAGGCGCTTCACCGCATCGTACTCATAGAGCCCGTG
>DATIVM010000292.1:0-5267 GCA_035465975.1 Usitatibacter sp. | reverse complement strand
GGGACTCGCGGCCGGCGTGGCCGCGGGCGCCTACGCGGGCTCGCTCGCCGGCGCGCTCCGCAAGATGGACAGGCAGCCGCAACCCGGCCACGAGACGGTGCGCCCGGCCGAAACGCTCGTCGCGGTGAACGTCGACTCGGGCCGTCCCTCCGGCGACGACGTCGTGCGCCTCTTCGAGGAATGCCGCGCGCGCCAGATCGAGCGCGTCGAGGGACGCTGGGAGAACGGCGCGTGGGCGGACTTCGATCCCGCCTCGCCGCCGCAGCTCGTCGGCGGACGCGACGCGCGCGAGGCACGCGGAAGCGCTCCGCCCCCGCGCTGACCGATCGGGAGGCAGCACCCGCATTTCCCGTTGAGCGATAATCCGGGGCCCGAACCGCGTCGCGCGCGATCGCGCGCCACCCACAATGCGGCCCTTGCCCGGATTCCTGCGCCCGCTCGCCCTCCTCCTCGCGCTCTTCCTCTCGCTGTGCGCCGCGGCACAGGACGCGACGCCGCCGGAGGCGATCTCGCGCGGCAAGGCGCGCGTGCAGGGACTCCTCCGCGACCGTCCCGAGAATCCCGCGCTCTGGTTCTTCCTCGCGCGCTACGACGCGCTCGCCGGCGACGCCAAGGCTTGCGTCGCGGACCTCGAGAAGGTCGACAAGCTCGGAGAGGGCTTCCTTCCCTCGCGCAACATCGGCTTCGCGAAGGTCTGGGACGATGCCGCCTTCCAGGCGGTGCTCGCGCGGCTCGCGGCACGGCTCCCGCGGCTCGACTACGCCGCGACCGCGTTCGAGGTCGCCGACCGCGGCCTGCTGCCCGAGGGCATCGCCTACGACGCGCCGTCGAACACGTTCTTCCTCGGCAGCGTCGCCGAGCACAAGATCGTGCGCGTCGATGCCTCCGAGCAGGTGAGCGATTTCGCGAGCGGCGCGGCGGGCCTCGACGCGGTGCTCGGCGTCGCGGTCGACGCCCCGCGCCGGCGCCTCTACGCGGTGAGCACGTCCTTCGTCTCCGAGCCCGCGAAGAAGCCGTACCGCAACGCGATCGTCGAGTTCGACCTCGTCACCGGGCGCATGCTCCACCGCTTCGACGTGCCGCAGGCCGTGCAGCTGAACGACGTCGCGGTCGCGGCCGGCGGGCGCGTATACACGACGGATTCCGAGTCGGGCGCCGTCTTCGAGGTCCCCGAGAAGGGCGAGCCGCGCGTCGTGGTGCCCGCGGGCCGGGTGCGCGGCAGCAACGGCCTCGCCGCCTCGCCCGACGCGCACAAGCTCTACGTCGCGCACGCGACGGGCATCCTCGTGGTCGACCTCGCGACCGGGAGCGCGAGGCCGCTCGCCGCCCCGCCGCGCGAGAACGTCGCGGCGATCGACGGCCTCTACCAGTGGCAGGGCATGCTGATCGGCGTGCAGAACGTCACCAACCCGGGCCGCGTGATCGCGATGACGCTCTCGCGCGACGGCCTCGCGGTCGAGCGCGTGAAGACGCTCCTCTCGCACCACCACGCCGCCCTCGAGGAGCCCACGACCGGCGCCATCGCGCCCGACGGCTTCTTCCTCCTCGCGAGGACCGGCCTCGACCACCTGCGCGACGACGGCACGGTCGAGGACCCCGCGAACGCGCCGCGGCCGTTGGTGCTGAGGGTGCTGTTACCCCGCTGAAATTGGGGTTGAAAATGGGGTCAGATTACTTTTCCCGCTGGGCGGAAAAGTAATCTGACCCCATTTTCATTTTCGTCGGTACGCCCACACCATCATCCCGATGCCGACGAGCACCATCGGCAGCGAGAGCCACTGGCCCATCGACAGGCCGAGCGCGAGCAGGCCGAGGAAGTCGTCCGGCGCGCGCGTGAACTCGACGAGGAAGCGGAAGCAGCCGTAGCCCACGAGGAACGCGCCCGAGACCGCGCCCGTGGGGCGGGGCTTGCGCGAGTACCACCAGAGGATCGCGAAGAGCGCGAGGCCCTCGAGCCCGAACTCGTAGAGCTGCGACGGATGGCGCGCGATGCGCTGCTGGGGATCGGTCTGCGGGAACCACATGCCCCACGGCAGGTCGGTGGGGCGCCCGGGAAGCTCGCCGTTGATGAAGTTGCCGATGCGCCCCGCGGCGAGCCCGAGCGGCGCGAGCGGCGCGGCGAAGTCCATGGTGCGCAGCCAACTGAGCTTGCGCATGCGGCAGAAGATCGCCACCGCGATCAGCACGCCCAGCAGCCCCCCGTGGAAGCTCATGCCGCCGGTCCAGATCTTGATGATCTCGGCCGGATGCGCGAAGTAGAAATCCGGCTTGTAGAAGAGCACGTAGCCCAGGCGCCCGCCGAGGATCACGCCGAAGACGCCGTAGACCAGCATGTCGTCCACGTCGCGCGGCTCGAGCCCGTTGCCGAGCCCGTGGCGGATGCGCCACTTGCCGAGCGTGATGAAGGCGACGAAGCCGAGCACGTACATGAGGCCGTACCAGCGGATCGCGAGCGGGCCGAGGTGCAGGGCGATGGGGTCGAACTGAGGATGGACGAGCACGGGCATTCCCGGGAGCGAACGGAGGAGCCGTCGCATTATCCTCTAGAATGACGGGTTCATTCCCGCATCGCCCGCATCTGCCCGCCATGACCGAAAAGCTCCGCTCGTTCACCATCACCCACGGCGTGCCGCGCTCGCCCAACCGCTCGATGCTGCGCGCCATCGGCTACAAGGACGAGGACTTCGAGAAGCCCATCGTCGGCATCGCCAACGGCCACTCGACGATGAATCCCTGCAACGCGGGCATCCAGCCGCTCGCGGACGCCGCGGACGCCGCCGCGCGCAAGGCCGGCGCCATGCCGCAGATGTTCGGCACCATCACGGTGACCGACGGCATCTCCATGGGCACCGAGGGGATGAAGTACTCGCTCGTCTCGCGCGAGGTGATCGCCGATTCGATCGAGACCGCGGTGCAGAGCCAGTTCATGGACGGCGTGCTCGCGATCGGCGGCTGCGACAAGAACATGCCGGGCGCGATGATCGGCATCTGCCGCATGAACATCCCGGCGATCTTCGTCTACGGAGGCACCATCAAGCCCGGCCACTACAAGGGGCAGGACCTGCAGATCGTGTCGGTCTTCGAGGCGGTGGGCGCCTATTCCGCCGGGAAGATGTCGCAGGAGGACTTCGAGTGCATCGAGCGCTGCGCGCTGCCCGGCGTGGGCGCCTGCGGCGGCATGTACACCGCGAACACGATGTCCTCGTCCATCGAGGCGATCGGCATGTCGCTGCCGTACTCGTCCACCATGGCCGCGGAGGACGCGGAGAAGCGCGAGAGCGCGGCGAAGAGCATGGAGGTGCTGGTCGAGGCGATCGCGAAGGGCCTCAAGCCGCGCGACATCGTGACGCGCGAGTCGCTCGAGAACGCGATCGCGGTGGTGATGGCCACCGGCGGCTCCACCAACGCCGTGCTGCACTGGATGGCGATCGCGCACGCGGCGGGCGTGCCGTGGAACCTGGACGATTTCGAGCGCATCCGCCAGAAGGTGCCGGTCCTCTGCGACCTCAAGCCCTCGGGACGCTACGTCGCGGTGGACCTGCACCGCGCGGGCGGCATCCCGCAGGTGATGAAGATGCTCCTCGCGCACGGCCTCGTCCACGGCGACTGCATGACGATCACCGGAAAGACGGTCGCCGAGAACCTGAAGGACGTGCCGGATGCGCCGCGCAAGGACCAGGACGTGATCCGCCCGTGGGACAACCCCATGTACCGGCACGGCCACCTCGCGATCCTGCGCGGCAACCTCGCGCCCGAAGGATGCGTCGCGAAGATCACCGGGCTCAAGAACCCCGTGATCACCGGGCCGGCCCGCGTCTTCGAGAGCGAGCCCGATTGCATGGACGCGATCCTCGCCGACCGCATCAGGCCCGGCGACGTGCTCGTCATCCGCTACGAGTGCCCGAAGGGCGGCCCCGGCATGCGCGAGATGCTCTCGCCCACCTCGGCGCTCATCGGCAAGGGGCTCGGCGAATCCGTGGGCCTCGTCACCGACGGGCGCTTCTCGGGCGGCACCTGGGGCATGGTGGTCGGGCACGTGGCGCCCGAGGCGTACGTGGGCGGGCCGATCGCGCTCGTGAAGGAAGGCGATTCGATCACCATCGACGCGCACCGCAAGCTCATCGAGCTGAACGTGCCGGAAGCGGAGATCGCCAAGCGCAAGGCCGCGTGGAAGCAGCCCGCGCCGCGCTACACCACCGGGGTGCTCGGCAAGTACGCGAAGCTCGTCGGGAGCGCGAGCGAAGGCGCCGTCACCGGCTGAGGCGATGGCGAACCCGATCTCCTTCGAGCGCCTGCCCTCGCGCGCCGCCTTCGAGACCGATCCGCCCGACCACCTCTTCCACTACACGGACCTCGAGGGGGTGGAAGGCATCCTCTGCTCGAAGTGCCTGTGGATGTCGAAGTTCACCGCGTCCAACGACATCTCCGAGATCAGCCTCGCGATCTCGCAGTTCCAGAACTTCGTGGAATCGCGCGTCGCGGCGCTCGCCGCGGACGAGGCCTCGTTCCTGCACGAGGCGGCCTCCCAGCTCGACGGCTTCCGCCGCACCAACATCTGCCTCGCGAGCTTCTGCGAGGAGCCGGACCTCCTCTCGCAGTGGCGCTCGTACGGCAACGACGGGCGCGGCATCGCGCTCGGCTTCGACACGCGCGTGCTGCAGGATCTCGCCGAGCGCTATTCGCTCAAGCTCTGGCGCTGCGTGTACGACCGGGCGGAGCACGTGCGCATCTCGAACGACCTGCTCACGATGCTGCTCGAGTCGTTCCGCTCGGCGCGGCCGAAGGGCGCCGAGGAGCGGCGCGAGATCGTCGGGCAGTTCAACTCCACGTTCCTGCGCGTGGCGCCGGTGATCAAGGACCACCGCTTCGCCGAGGAGAAGGAGTGGCGGCTCATCTCCAGCCCCGTCGCCTTCGACCATCCGCGCATGATCGCGGTGTTCGGCGCGAACCACGCGTCGGTGAAGCTGAAGCTGCCGCTCGCGCCCGACGAGCGGGAAATCACCCACGTCGTCTCGCGCGTGATCATCGGCCCCTCGCCGCTCGATCCGCAGAACGTCGCCGACGCGATCGCGGTCCTCTCGCGGCGCAACGGCTTCCGCATCGCCGACATCGGCTTCTCCGGCATTCCCTACCGGCGCGCCGACCTCTAGTCAGTCGGCGGCCGCCCCGGCGATCGAGTCGATGCGCCGCAGCACGTCGGGCGTGAGCATGGCGATCACATCCGCCGCGGCCATGTTCTCCTCCACCTGCGAGACGCGCGAGGCGCC
>DATIVM010000291.1:0-6115 GCA_035465975.1 Usitatibacter sp. | reverse complement strand
GTGCAGGCGGGCGAGATGGCGTGGGACCGCGCATGGCACCTGCCGATGTGGGACGACTACCAGGAGCAGCTCAAGAGCAACTTCGCGGACTTCCCCAACATCGGCTCGCGCGCCGGCGGCTCCATCACCGCGGCGTGCTTCCTCTCGCGCTTCGCCAAGTCCTACCCGTGGGCGCACCTGGACATCGCGGGCACGGCGTGGAAGAGCGGGGCCGAGAAGGGCGCGACGGGGCGCCCCGTGCCGCTGCTCGCGCACTTCCTCGCGCGCCGCGCGGCCGCGGCGTGACGCGCATCGATTTCTACCACTACGCCGACGACAAGCTGCGCTTCGCCTGCCGCCTCGCGGCGAAGGCCTACGAGCAGTCGAGCCGGGTGGTGGTCTACACGCCCGACGCGGAGCTCCTCGCCCGCTTCGACCGCGACCTGTGGACCTTCCAGTCCACGCGCTTCGTCCCGCACTGCCACGCGGGCACCGGCCTCGCGCCGGAGACGCCGGTGATCCTCGCCACGTCCGGCGAGCACCTGCCGCACAACGACGTGCTCCTCAACCTCGCCGACGAGTGGCCACCGTTCTTCGCCTCGTTCGAGCGGCTCCTCGAGATCGTCGCGACGGACGAGGAGGACAAGGCGCGCGCACGCAACCGGTATGCGTTCTATCGGAAGCGCGGCTACGATATCAAGGTGAACGCCATCGAGAGCGCGGAGAAGCCCCTTGGCCGATGACAAGGACGTCCTCGGGCGCGCCGACGCGCTGCTGCGCCGCAACGCCCCGGGCGCGCCCGCCGGCGGCGCCGATACCGGGGGCGTGCCGGTGCTCACGGACCTCGTCGCCGATCCGCCCGAAGCCGCGGCGCAGCTCTCGAGCGACATCGCGCGCGAGGTCTTCGCGCGCGTGCTGGCCGAGGTGGAAGGTCGCCTCGCGAGCGACCTCGAGAAGCGCGTGACCGAGCACCTGGTGGGCGAGCTGCGCTCCGCGGTCGCCGGCGCCATCGTCGAGATGCGCCAGGAGCTCGCCAACGCCATCGGCGACGCCGTGTGCGACGCATTGAACCGACGCAACCTGAAATGACCGAGCTCGCCAAAGCCTTCGACCCCCACGCGATCGAGTCGCGCTGGTACCCGACCTGGGAATCGCGCGGCTACTTCAACGCCACGTTCGATCCCAGGCGCCCCTCGTTCTCCATCCAGCTTCCGCCGCCGAACGTCACCGGCACGCTGCACATGGGCCACGCGTTCCAGCAGACGCTCATGGACGTCCTCACGCGCTGGCACCGGATGAAGGGCGAGAACGTGCTCTGGCAGCCGGGCACGGACCACGCGGGGATCGCGACGCAGATGGTGGTGGAGCGCCAGCTCGAGGCGAACGGCGAGTCGCGCCGCGCGCTGGGGCGCGAGGAGTTCGTGAAGCGCGTCTGGTCGTGGAAGGAGCAATCGGGCTCCACCATCACGCGCCAGATGCGCCGCCTCGGTGCTTCCTGCGACTGGTCGCGCGAATACTTCACGATGGACGAGGCCCGGTCGCGCGCCGTGACCGAGGTCTTCGTGCGCCTCTTCGACGAAGGGCTCGTCTACCGGGGCAAGCGCCTGGTGAATTGGGACCCGGTGCTGCAGACCGCGGTCTCGGACCTCGAGGTGGAATCGCGCGAGGAGACGGGCCGGCTCTGGCAGCTGCGCTATCCCCTCGAGGACGGAAGCGGCCATCTCGTGGTCGCCACCACCCGTCCCGAGACGATGCTGGGCGACACCGCGGTCGCCGTGCATCCCGACGACGAGCGGTATCGCCACCTCGTGGGCAGGAAGCTGCGCCTGCCGCTCGCAGGCCGCCTGATCCCGGTGATCGCCGACGACTACGTCGATCGCGCGTTCGGCACCGGCTGCGTGAAGATCACGCCCGCGCACGATTTCAACGACTACCAGGTGGGCGTGCGGCACGCGCTGCCCTCGATCTCGATCTTCACGCTCGATGCGAAGGTGAACGAGAACGCCCCCGAGCGCTATCGCGGCCTCGACCGCTTCGCCGCCCGCGAGCGCGTCCTCGAGGACCTCAACGCCGCCGGCCTCGTGGAGAGCGTGAAGCCCCACAAGCTCATGCAGCCGCGCTCGCAGCGCTCCGATGCGGTGGTGGAACCCATGCTCTCGGACCAGTGGTTCGTGAGCATGGCGGGCATGGCGCAGGCGGGGCTCAAAGCGGTCGCCGAGGGACGCACGCGGTTCGTCCCCGGGGAATGGACCAAGATCTACAACCAGTGGCTGGAGAACATCCAGGACTGGTGCATCTCGCGCCAGCTCTGGTGGGGCCACCAGGTGCCCGCGTGGTATGCGATGGACGGCACGCCTTTCGTCGGCCGCAACTACGAGGAGGCGCTCGAGCGCGCGAAGAAGGCCGGGAAGCACGTCTCGCCCGAGTCGCGCGATCCGGACGTGCTCGACACGTGGTTCTCCTCGGCCTTCGTGCCCTTCTCCACGCTCGGCTGGCCGGACGAGGCGCAGCTCGAGCGGGAGCGGCGCTTCTACCTCCCCTCCTCGGTGCTCGTCACCGGCTTCGACATCATCTTCTTCTGGGTCGCCCGCATGATCATGACGACCCTGCACTTCACCGGCGAAGCGCCCTTCAGGGACGTCTACATCAACGCCATCGTGCGCGACGCCGAGGGGCAGAAGATGTCGAAGTCGAAGGGCAACACCATCGATCCGCTGGACGTGATCGACGGGGTCGACTTCCAGTCGCTGCTCGAGAAGTCGACGCAGGGCCTGATGCTCGCCTCGCACAAGGAGGCCGCGGCGAAGCGCATCCGGCGCGACTATCCGGAGGGAATCCCCGCGTACGGCGCCGACGCCCTGCGCTTCACCTTCGCCGCGCTCTCGACGATGGGCCGCACGCTCAATTTCGACCTCAAGCGCTGCGAGGGCTACCGCAGCTTCTGCAACAAGCTCTGGAACGCCGCGCGCTTCGTGCTCATGAACTGCGAGGGAAAGGACACCGGCCTCGACGAGAGCGCGCCGCTCGAGCCCTCGCACGTGGACCGCTGGATCGTGAGCCGCCTGCAGCGCGCCGAGCGCGAGGTGGTGGACGCCCTCGAGGCCTACCGCTTCGACGTCGCCGCGCGCGCGATCTACGAGTTCGTGTGGGACGAGTACTGCGACTGGTACGTGGAGCTCGCGAAGGTGCAGCTCGCCAACGGCAACGAGGCTGAGCAGCGCGCCACGCGCCGCACCCTCATCCGCGTGCTGGAGACGATCCTGCGCCTCGCGCACCCGATCATCCCCTTCATCACCGAGGAGCTCTGGCAGACGGTCGCCCCGCTCGCCGGCCGCGCGGGCGAGACGATCATGCTCGCGCCCTACCCGATCCCCGACGGGGCGAAGATCGCGCCCAATTCCGAGCGCGAGGTGGAGCGGGTGAAGGAAGTGGTGAACGCGGCGCGCAACCTGCGCTCCACGATGGGCATCGCGCCCTCGGCCCGCGTTCCGATGTACCTCGCCGAGGCGGATCCCTCCCTGAAGGCCTACGTGCCGGGAATCTCCGCGCTCGCGCGACTTTCGGAGGTGCGCTTCGTCGCGCAGCTTCCGCAGGAGGAGGCGCCGGTCGCCATCACCGGCGTCGCGAAGCTCATGCTCCACGTCGAGGTGGATCGCGAGGCCGAATGCGCGCGCCTCTCGAAGGAGATCGAGAAGCTGGAGTCCGATCTCGCCAGGACGCGCGCCCAGCTCGGCAACGCCTCGTTCGTCGAGCGTGCGCCGGCCGCGGTGGTGAGCGAAGCGAAGAAGCGCCTCTCGGAATTCGAGGCGCGGCACGCGGACCTGCGCTCGCAGCTCGCGAAGCTCGGCTGCTGAGGCAGCCGGGCTTGGCGTTTCCCCACAGCATCCGGGCGCTCGAATCGCCCAACTTCCGCCGCTATTACATCGGCCAGGCGGTGTCGATGATCGGCACCTGGGTGCAGTCCGTGGCGCTCATGTGGCTCGCCTACCGCCTGTCGAATTCCACCTGGTTCACCGGCCTCATCGGGTTCCTCAACAGCGCCCCGCACCTCTTCCTCGCCACCTTCGCAGGCGTGCTCGGCGACCGGGTGAGCCGCCGCAAGATGCTGATGGTGGTGCTCTCGCTCCTCGCGCTGCAGGCGGCGATCCTCGCGATCCTCTCGGGCCTGCACCTCATCACCATGGGCGAGCTCGCGGCGCTCGCGCTCTTCGCCGGCATCTGCAACGCCTTCGAGACGCCGACCCGGCAATCGATCTTCTCGCAGCTCCTCGAGCGGCGCGAGGACCTGCCCAACGCGATCGCGATGAACTCGATGCTCATGAACGGCACGCGGCTCGTCGGCCCGTCGCTGGGCGGCTTCATCATCGCGGGATTCGGCGAGACCGCGTGCTTCGCGCTGAACGCGGTGAGCTACGCGGCGGTGCTCGCGGCGCTCTTCGGAGTGAGGATCGTGCACCCGCGGCCGCAGCGCGCGAGGAAGCACCCGCTCGAGGACCTCACCGAGGGATGGAAGTACGCGATGGGCCTGGTCCCCGTGCGGCGCATGCTCTTCACGCTCTCGGCGGTGAGCTTCTCGATCAGCCCCTACGCGACGCTCATGCCCGCCATGGCCGTGAAGACCTTCCACGCCGGCGCGGAGCTCGTGGGCGTCTTCATCGGCGCGGTGGGGTTCGGCGCGGTGATCTCCGCCATCTCCCTCGCGCGCCGGCCGAGCGTGCGCGGGCTCGGCAAGTGGATCGCCATCGCGGCGATCGTCGCCGGCCTGGGCTCCATGGGCTTCGGTCTGTCGCGCAACATCTGGCTCTCGATCCCGCTCATGATGATGACCGGGTTCGGCATGTTCATGACCGGCGCCACCTGCAACACGATCCTGCAGACCATGGTGGACGAGGAGAAGAGGAGCCGCGTGATGAGCTACTACACGATGTTCTTCATCGGCGTGGCGCCCATCGGCCACTACACCCAGGGATGGCTCGCCGAGCACATCGGGGCGCCCGCCACCTTCGTGGCCGCCGGCGCGATCTCGCTCCTCACCGGGATCGCCTTCGCCGCGCAGCTGACCTCGTTCCGCTCGCACCTGCGGCTCGTGTACGTGAGCCGCGGTATCATCCCGGCCCAGGAGAACACGACCCTGGGAAATCCATGAGGACGCTCGCGGGAAGGACGCTCTTCATCACCGGCGCATCGCGGGGCATCGGCCGCGCCATCGCGCTGCGGGCGGCGCGCGACGGGGCCAACGTCGCGATCGCGGCCAAGACTTCCGACCCGCACCCGAAGCTCTCGGGGACGATCCATTCGGAGGCGAGCGAGGTGGAGGCGGCGGGCGGCAAGGCGCTCGCGGTCCAGCTCGACGTGCGCGACGAATCGGCCATCGCCTCGGCCGTGGCGCAGGCGGCGAAGGCTTTCGGCGGCATCGACATCCTGGTGAACAACGCGAGCGCGATCAGCCTCACCTCGACGCTCGACACGCCCGCGAAGCGCTTCGACCTGATGATGTCGGTGAACGCGCGCGCGACCTTCCTCTGCTCGCAGGCCTGCATCCCGTGGCTGCGCAAGGGGACCAACCCGCACATCCTCAACCTCTCCCCGCCGCTCAACATGCAGGCGCGCTGGTTCGCGGGGCACGTGGCCTACACGATGTCGAAGTACGGGATGAGCATGTGCACGCTGGGGATGGCCGAGGAGCTCAGGCCCGACGGCATCGCGGTGAACTCGCTCTGGCCGCGCACGACGATCGCCACCGCGGCGGTGGAAGTGCACTTCCCGGAGGCGATCCTCAAGGCGAGCCGGCAACCGGCCATCATGGCGGACGCGGCGCACGTCATCCTTTCCTCGGATGCGCGCGCATCGACCGGGCGCTTCTACATCGACGAGGAAGTGCTGCGCGAGGCGGGCGTCACGAACTTCGACCCCTACGCGGTCGCGCCCGGCACCCCGCTCTTCCAGGACCTCTTCGTGGATTGAGGGGGCCGGCCCCTTATCGCTTCTTCATGAAGAAGGTGAACTCCGGCCCCGGGGACGCGGAGAGGAGCTCGTTGCCCGTCTGCTTGCAGAAGGCCTCGAAGTCCTTGACCGAGCCGGGGTCCGTCGCGACCACCTTGAGGACCTGGCCGGTCGAGAGGTCGCCGAGGGCCTT
>DATIVM010000290.1:0-8890 GCA_035465975.1 Usitatibacter sp. | reverse complement strand
CTCGGTCAACACGATGGGGGCCAACCTCACCTCGCAGGTCCGCAACATCGCCGAAGTGACGACGGCGGTGGCGCGCGGGGACCTGAACCGCAAGATCACCGTCGACGTCAAGGGCGAGATCCTCGAGCTCAAGGACACGATCAACACGATGGTGGACCAGCTCAACGCCTTCGCGTCGGAGGTGACGCGGGTGGCGCGCGAGGTGGGCACCGAGGGCAAACTGGGCGGCCAGGCGGTTGTGGAGGGCGTCTCGGGCACGTGGAAGGACTTGACGGACTCGGTGAACTACATGGCCTCGAACCTCACGGGCCAGGTGCGCAACATCGCGGAGGTGACCACCGCGGTCGCGAAGGGCGACCTGTCGAAGAAGATCACGGTGGACGTGAAGGGCGAGATCCTCGAGCTCAAGAACACCATCAACACGATGGTGGACCAGCTCCGGTCGTTCGCAGCGGAAGTGACGCGGGTGGCGCGCGAGGTGGGCACCGAGGGCAAGCTCGGCGGCCAGGCGCTCGTGGAGGGCGTCTCGGGCACGTGGAAGGACCTCACCGACTCGGTGAACTCCATGGCCGGCAACCTCACCGACCAGGTGCGTGGCATCGCGAAGGTCGTGACCGCGGTCGCGAACGGCGACCTCAAGCAGAAGCTCACGGTGGAGGCGAAGGGCGAGATCGCGGCCCTCGCCGACACGATCAACAGCATGATCGAGACGCTCGCCACGTTCGCGGAGCAGGTGACCTCCGTGGCGCGCGAGGTGGGCGTCGAGGGCCAGCTCGGCGGCCAGGCGAAGGTGCCGGGCGCCGCGGGCACCTGGAAGGGCCTCACGGAGAACGTGAACCAGCTCGCGGAGAACCTCACCACGCAGGTGCGCGCCATCGCGGAGGTGGCGACCGCCGTGACGCAGGGCGACCTCACGCGGTCGATCACCGTGCAGGCGAAGGGCGAGGTGGCGGCGCTCAAGGACACCATCAACGAGATGATCCGCAACCTGCGCGACACGACGCAGAAGAACACCGAGCAGGACTGGCTGAAGACGAACCTCGCCAAGTTCAGCCGCATGCTGCAGGGGCAGAAGGACCTCAACACCGTCGGCCGGCTCATCCTCTCGGAGCTCGCGCCGGTGGTCTCCGCGCAGCACGCCGAGTTCTACGTGCTCTCGGGCGGCGACGAGTTCCCGCACCTGACGCTGCTGGCGAGCTACGCCTCCGAGGGCGAGACGGCCCACGGCCGGCGCATCGGCCTCGGCGAGGGCCTGGTGGGGCAGTGCGCGCTCGAGAAGCGCAAGATCCTCCTCACCAACCCGCCCGCGGACTACCTGCGCATCTCGTCCGGCCTCGGCGGCTCCGCGCCGCGCAACATCCTCGTGCTGCCGGTCGTGTTCGAGAGCCAGGTGAAGGGCGTCCTCGAGCTCGCCTCCTTCGACGGCTTCAGCGAGATCCACCAGGCGTTCCTCGACCAGCTCACGGAGTCGATCGGCATCGTGATCAACACGATCGAGGCGAACACCCGGACCGAGGACCTCCTCACGCAGTCGCAGACTCTCGCGCAGGAGCTGCAGAGCCGCCAGGAGGAGCTGCAGCAGACGAACCAGGAGCTGCAGGAGAAGGCGCGGCTCCTCGCGCACCAGAACCAGGAGGTGGAGCGCAAGAACCAGGAGGTGGAGCAGGCCCGGCAGGCGCTCGAGGAGAAGGCGCGGCAGCTCGCCCTCACCTCGAAGTACAAGTCGGAGTTCCTCGCGAACATGTCGCACGAGCTGCGCACGCCGCTCAACTCGCTCCTCATCCTCTCCGACCAGCTCTCGGGGAACGCCGAGGGGAACCTCACGCCCAAGCAGGTGGAATTCGCGCGCACGATCCACTCGTCGGGCAACGACCTGCTCATGCTCATCAACGACATCCTCGACCTCTCCAAGATCGAGTCGGGCACGGTCGCCGTGGACGTCGGCGAGGTGCGCCTCGACGAGCTGCAGCGCTTCGTGGAGCGCACCTTCCGCCACGTCGCGGAGACCAAGGGCCTCGCGTTCGAGATCCGCATGGATCCGCGCCTGCCCAAGGCCGTCTCCACCGACGCCAAGCGCCTGCAGCAGATCCTGAGGAACCTGCTCTCCAACGCGTTCAAGTTCACGCACAAGGGCGAGGTCAATTTGGTGATCCGCCCGGCCGAGGCGGGCTGGAGCTCGGACAACGAGGACCTCAACCGCGCGAGCGACGTGATCGAGTTCTCGGTCACCGACACCGGCATCGGCATCCCGACCGACAAGCAGCAGATCATCTTCGAGGCGTTCCAGCAGGCCGACGGCTCCACCAGCCGCAAGTACGGCGGCACGGGCCTGGGCCTGGCGATCAGCCGCGAGCTCTCGCGGCTGCTGCGCGGCGAGATCCGGCTGGTGAGCGCGCCCAACAAGGGCAGCGTCTTCTCGCTCTACCTCCCGGGCGCCTTCCCGCCGTCGCGGCTGCCGCGCAAGTCGAACGACGCGGCGGCGGTGGCCTCGGCGGCGATCGAGGCGGCGCGCCAGGCGGCCGAGCGCCGGCTGGTCGAGCGCGCGAGCGCGCTCGATGCGGCGAGCGCCGCGGCCGACGCGGAGGCGATGTCGCCGCCGCCGGTCCGCGTGAACGAGGCGGACGACGACCGCGACACGATCCATCCCGGCGACCGCGTGGTGCTGATCGTCGAGAACGACATCGCGTTCGCGCGCGTGCTGCTCGACGCGGCGCGCGAGCAGGGCTTCAAGGGGGTGGTGACCACCCGGGGCACCACGGCGCTTTCGCTGGTGAACGAGTGCCGCCCGTCGGCGATCCTGCTCGACATCTTCCTGCCCGACATCGAGGGCTGGCGGGTGCTCTCGCGGCTCAAGAACGACCTCACCATGCGCCACGTCCCGGTGCACGTGGTCTCCACGGAGGAGGCGCGCGACCGGGCGCTCGACGGCGGCGCCCGCCGCTTCGTCGCGAAGCCGCTGCAGAGCCGCAAGGCCGTGGACGAGGTGTTCGCGGAGATCCGGGGCTTCACGGCGACGGACCGGCGCAAGGTGCTGCTCATCGAGCCCGACCCGGTGCGCGCGACGACGCTGCGCGAGTACCTCACGGAGCTCCAGAACGTCGAGATCGTCCACGCGAGCGAAGGGCGGCGCGGCGGCGAACTGCTGCGCGACGGCGGCATCGACTGCGCGATCGTGAATCCCGAGACGCCCGAGCTCGACCTCGCCGCGGTGATGGAGCGCGTGCGCGACGTCGCGATCGCGCCGCCGCCCGTGATCGCCTACGGCCGGCAGCTCGCCTCGGTGGGCGCGGCGAGCGTCGCCCTCGGGCAGCTTCCCGGCGTGCGCGAGGTGCATTCGCTCGAGCGCCTGCTCGACGAGCTGGTGCGCGCGCTGCACCTCGACGTCGCGCGCATCGACGAGCGCTACCGCAGGGTGATCGACGAGATCCACGGCTCGACGCGCGCGCTTTCCGGGCGGCGCGTGCTGATCGTGGACGACGACATCCGCAACATCTTCGCGCTCTCCTCCGTGCTCGAGGACTACGGCATGGAGATCAAGACGGCGGACAACGGGCGCGAAGCGATCGCGCTCGCGCAAAAAGGCGGGATCGACGTGATCCTGATGGATATCATGATGCCCGAGATGGATGGGCTGGAAACGACGCGCGAGATCCGCAAGATCGCCGGGTGCAAGGACCTGCCGATCATCGCGGTGACGGCCAAGGCGATGAAGGGGGACCGGGAGCGCTGCATCGAAGCGGGCGCCTGGGACTACCTCTCGAAGCCGGTGGACCGGGAGCAGCTGCTCACGGTCCTCAAGGCGTGGCTGCAGCGCTAGAAGAAGGAGCCAGATGAACTCGCAGGTATCGACCCTCGCCCCCACCGGCACCGACGCGATGCTGCCCGACGCGTCGCCGCCGGAGCGGTCGAACATCCTCATCGTCGACGACCGGCTGGACAAGCGGGTGGTCTTCCGGACCATCCTCGAGGACCTCGACCAGAACATCGTCACCGCATCCTCGGGCGAGGAGGCCCTGCGCTGGCTCCTCGACAACGACTGAGCGGTGATCCTCCTCGACGTGAACATGCCGGGGATGGACGGCCTGGAGACCGCGGAGCTGATCCGCTCGCGGCGCAAGTCGGCGCACACGCCGATCATCTTCATCACCGCCTTCGCCGACGAGATGCACACCGCGCGGGGCTACTCGCTGGGCGCGGTGGACTACATCCTCTCGCCGGTGGTGCCCAACATCCTGCGCAGCAAGGTGAAGGCGCTGGTGCAGCTTCACCGGTTGAACGCGGAGCTCAGGAAGCGCGCCGACGAGCGCGTGGCGCTCGCGAAGGAGCAGGCCGCGCGCACCATGGCCGAGGAGTCGCAGCGCCGCGCGAGCTTCCTCGCCGAGGCGACGCAGGTGATGGCGAGCTCGCTCGACGTGGACACCATCCTCAACGGGGCGGCGGTGCTCGTGGTCCCGTTCCTCGCCGATTACGGCGCGATGGTGCTGATGAGCCCCGACGGCTCGGTGCGCGCGCGGCGCCACTCGTGCGTGGCGGGTTGGGAGCAATACGTGGGCGCCCACCGCCCCGCGTTCGAGGCGCTCCTCGAGCAGCAGCAATCGCGCGCCATGGCCGAGGGCGCGCACCAGTTCATCGACCGGCTCGTGCCGCAGCCCCCCGAGGGCGAGCTCGACGAGGCGCCTTCGGGCGAGGTGCACGCGTTCCCGCTCACCACGCGCGGCAAGGCGCGCGGCGTGCTGCTCCTCGCGATGGGGCCCTCGGCACGGCACCTCGCGGGGCACGACCTCTCGCTCGCGGACAACCTCGCGGGCCGCGCGGCGAGCGCGCTCGACAACTGCCTGCTCTACGAGGAGATCCAGAACGCGGACCGCCGCAAGAACGAGTTCCTCGCGACGCTCTCGCACGAGCTGCGCAACCCGCTCGCGCCGCTGCGCTCGGCGCTGCACATGCTGCGCACGCAGCCGCTCGACCCGCAGCGCATCGCCCCGCTCCTGCAGACCATGGACCGCCAGGTGGCGCAGATGACGCGTCTGGTCGAGGACCTGCTCGACATCTCGCGCATCACGCGCGGCGCGATCGAGCTGCGGCGCGAGACGCTCGACGTCTCCTCCGAGGTTCGCCACGCGCTCGAGTCGTGCCACGTGCCGCTGGACGCCGGCGGCCACGAGGTGATCGTGCAGCTGCCTTCCACGCCGCTCAACGTGGTCGCGGACCGGGTGCGGCTGCAGCAGATCCTCGAGAACGTGATCCTCAACGCGGTGAAGTACACCAACCCGAAGGGACGCATCGAGGTGAGCGCCGCTTCCGACCTCTCCGACGTGGTGATCCGCGTGCGCGACAACGGGATCGGCATCGCGCCCGACAAGCTCGCCCAGGTGTGGGACCTCTTCGTGCAGGTGGACGAATCGCCGGACCGCACGCGCAAGGGCCTCGGGATCGGGCTCGCGCTGGTGCGCGACCTCGTGAAGCGGCACGGCGGCTCGGTCGAGGCCTTCAGCGAGGGGCTCGGCAAGGGCAGCACGTTCACGATCCGCCTGCCGCGCGCCGCGCGCCACGACATGCCGAGCGACGTGCCGTCCGGCGCCGTGCAACCTGCGGCCAAGCAGGGCGAGCGCCGCGTCCTCATCGTGGACGATAACCTCGACGCCGCGGAGACGCTCGCGATGATGCTCGAGCTCCTCGGGCAGGAGACGCGCCAGGCGCACGACGGCCACGAGGCGCTCAAGGCCGCGCAGGAATACCGCCCCGACCTGATCTTCATGGATATCGGGCTGCCGGGCCTCAACGGCCACGAGGTCGTCTCGCGCATGCGCCGCGAGCTCGGCATGGGCGACATCTACATCGTGGCGCTGAGCGGCTACGGCACGGAGGAAGATCGGCGCAGGTCGTCCGAGGCCGGCTTCGACGCGCACCTCGTGAAGCCGCTCGACCCGGCGCAGCTCCCGCAGCTCCTCGCCGGCGCGGTGCGCGCGCGGGCCGCCGATCGATCGGCCCCGTCCGCGATGGTATGATCTCGGGGACGCGCGCTTTTCGCCCGGAAGGGGGCCGAATGGTTATGAGACCGCCAACTACGCCTTGCACCGGAGGCATTCGGTAGGCGGGCTCGCGTCCACGATCTGCACGGAAAAAGCGCGGCTCGTCCGCGCTTTTTATTTGGGGGACACACCCCATCGGGCATGGCCCTCGAGCGAGGGTATGTCCCCGGAATGGATACATCATGGTCCACATCACTCTTCCGGACGGTTCGGTCCGGCAATTCGAAAGGCCCGTCACCGTCGGCGAGGTGGCGGCGTCCATCGGTCCCGGGCTCGCCAAGGCGGCGCTCGGCGGCAAGGTGGACGGCAGGCTCGTCGACCTTTCCCACACCGTCGACCGCGACGCGAAGCTCGCCATCGTCACGGACAAGGATCCCGAGGGACTCGATCTCATCCGGCATTCCACGGCGCACCTGCTCGCCTACGCGGTGAAGGAGCTCTTCCCGGACGCGCAGGTCACCATCGGCCCGGTGATCGAAAACGGCTTCTACTACGACTTCTCGTACCGGCGGCCCTTCACGCCGGAGGACCTCGCGGCGATCGAGAAGCGCATGGCGGAGCTCGCGAAGAAGGACATCCCGGTGAAGCGCGAGGAATGGAATCGCGACGAGGCCGTGAAGTTCTTCAACTCCATCGGCGAGAAGTACAAGGCGCAGATCATCGCCTCGATCCCCGTGCAGGAAGGCATCAGCCTCTACCGCGAGGGCGACTTCGTGGACCTGTGCCGCGGGCCCCACGTGCCGTCGACCGGCAGGCTCAAGGTCTTCAAGCTCATGAAGGTCGCGGGCGCGTACTGGCGCGGGGACTCGAAGAACGAGATGCTGCAACGCATCTACGGCACCGCGTGGGCGAGGAAGGAGGACCAGGAAGCGTACCTGCACATGCTCGAGGAGGCCGAGAAGCGCGACCACCGCAAGCTCGGCAAGCAGCTCGACCTCTTCCACATGCAGGACGAGTCGCCGGGCATGGTCTTCTGGCACCCGAAGGGCTGGGCGCTGTGGCAGCAGGTCGAGCAGTACATGCGCCGGATCTACCGCGACAACGGCTACCTCGAGATCCGCTGCCCGATGATCCTCGACAAGTCGCTGTGGGAGCGCTCCGGCCACTGGGAGAACTACAAGGACAACATGTTCACCACGGAGTCGGAGAAGCGCGAGTTCGCGATCAAGCCGATGAACTGCCCGGGGCACATCCTCACGTTCAACTCGGACCTGCGCAGCTACCGCGACCTGCCGCTGCGCTACGGCGAGTTCGGCTCCTGCCACCGCAACGAGCCTTCGGGCGCGCTGCACGGGCTCATGCGCGTGCGCGGCTTCACGCAGGACGACGGCCACATCTTCTGCACCGAGGAGCAGATCGAGCCGGAGTGCGTGGCTTTCCACCGGCTCTCGTTCCAGGTCTACCGCGATTTCGGCTTCGAGGACATCAGCGTGAAGCTCGCGCTGCGGCCCGAGAAGCGCATCGGCAGCGACGATCAGTGGACCAAGGCCGAAGAGGCCCTGCGCGCGGCGCTGCGCGCCTGCGGGGCGAAATGGGAGGAGCTGCCGGGCGAGGGCGCCTTCTACGGGCCCAAGATCGAGTACCACCTGAAGGATTCGCTGGGCCGCTCCTGGCAGGTCGGCACCATGCAGGTCGACTTCCAGATGCCGGGGCGCCTGGACGCGGAGTACGTGGCGGAGGACAACGCCCGCCGCGTGCCGGTGATGCTGCACCGCGCGATCGTGGGCTCCATGGAACGCTTCATCGGCATCCTCATCGAAAACCACGCGGGCGCGCTGCCGCTTTGGCTCGCCCCCGTCCAGGTGGTGGCGATGAACGTGACCGATCGGCAGGAGGCGTACGTGAACGAGGTGGCCGCGGCTCTGCGGGCCGCGGGCCTGCGCGTCGCCACGGATTTGCGGAACGAGAAAATAACGTATAAAATTCGCGAACATAGCATTCAAAAACTTCCCTATCAGCTGATACTGGGCGATAAGGAAGTCGCCGCACGCACGGTCTCGGCGAGGACGCGGTCCGGGGAGAACCTGGCGCCGGTTTCGCTCGAGACCTTTATTTCGCGCCTCAAAGGCGAAATCGAAGCGCGCAAGTGAGTGCCCGGGGGCGCCGGCCCGCCGTTAGAAACGGCTTTAAGTTTCGGCGCCAAATAGTTAATTTTTAGAGGATTTTTCGCATAGCTCAGGACAAAGCAGTACGCATCAACGGCGAGATCAATTCTCCCGAGGTGCGCCTCGTTGGAATCGAGGGAGAGCCGATCGGCATCGTGCGCATCGAAGAGGCGATGCGGCTCGCGGAAGAGAACGACATCGACCTGGTCGAGATCGCGCCGACCGCCAAGCCGCCCGTGTGCCGCTTGATGGATTACGGCAAGTTCAAGTACCGCGAGAGCAAGAAGGCGCACGAGGCGAAGCTCAAGCAGAAGCAGATCCAGGTGAAGGAAGTGAAGTTCCGGCCTGGGACCGACGAGGGCGACTACAAGATCAAGGTGCGCAACCTCACCCGCTTCCTCACGGAAGGCGACAAGACCAAGGTGACGTTGCGCTTTCGCGGCCGCGAGATGGCCCACCAGGAGCTCGGCGTGCAGTTGCTCAGGCGCGTCGAGGCGGACCTCAAGGAGGTCGGCGTGGTGGAGCAGTGGCCGAAGCTGGAAGGACGCCAGATGGTGATGATCCTGGCGCCCAAGAAGAAGCACTGAACACTGAATCGTCATCCCCGCGAAGGCGGGGATCCAGTGGGTTCCCGCCGCCGCGGGAATGACGAAAGAGAAGGTGTCTTCAGGTCGAGAAGCGCGGAAGGGTTCCGCCACCTGCTGCACCAAGCAAGAGAGAGAAGGAGGGCATCATGCCCAAGATGAAGACCAA
>DATIVM010000289.1:0-10110 GCA_035465975.1 Usitatibacter sp. | reverse complement strand
GAAAATGAACTTGAGGGCGCGGCCGCGTTCCGCTAGCCTCCCCGCCATGAAGGGCTTCGGCCAGTTCTGCCCGGTCGCCGTCGCAGCCGAGGTCTTCTCGGCGCGCTGGACCCCCGTGATCCTGCGCGAGCTGCTCGCGGGCACCGACCGCTTCAACGACCTGCATCGCGGCATCCCGCTCATCTCCCGCGCGCTCCTCGCGCGGCGCCTGCTCGAGCTGGAGCGCGCGGGCGTGGTGCGCAGGGAGCCGCTACGGGGCGCCCGCGGCCATCGTTACGCCCTCACCCCCGCCGGCGAGGAGTTCCGCGCGGTGATCGAGTCCCTCGGCGCCTGGGGCCAGCGCTGGACCGTGCGCGTGGAGCGCCGCAACCTCGACGCGGGCTTCCTGATGTGGAACGTGCGGCGGCGAATCGCGCTCGAGCGGCTGCCGCGGGGAAGGACCGTCGCGCGCTTCGCGTTCACCGGCGTTCCCGCCGCGCGGCGCGGGCCGAAGGTCTTCTGGCTGCTGCTGCAGCCGGGGCAGGCCGACCTGTGCGTCGAGGATCCCGGCTTCGAGGTGGACCTGTACGTCGAGGCGGACCTCGCGAGCTTCGCCCGCGTATGGCTCGGCGACGTGGCGCTGGAGGCGGCGATCCGGTCCGGCGAAGTGCGGCTCGCGGGTCCCGCGGAGCTGCGGCGCGCGTTCCCGTCGTGGCTGCTCCTCAGCCGCTTCGCCGCCGTTCCGAGGCCCGGCGCTAGCCGCGGTTGAATTCCAGGATGTCGAGCCCCTGGTTGCGGTCGAGGAGGTAGACGAGGCCGCGCTCGTCCACGTCCACGTCGTTCGATTGCGGGCTCGTCTGGCCGCCCGTGGGCTCGGGAATGTAGTGCCCGACCTCCACGGGGAGCGCCGGATCGGCGATGTCCACGATGCGCAGCCCCCCGCTGAACCAGCTCGCGTAGACCAGCGTGTCGCTCATGTGCTCGGCCGGCTGGTGCGCGCCGAAGCGGCCGACGCGCGACCACGGCGAATCGAGCTCGCTCACGTGGAACATCGAGACCGGCTTGATGTTCGCGACGTCCGTCACGTCGAACACCCACATCCCCGCGTGGAGCCGGCCCGGGACGTGATCGTGCTCCTCGTCGAACACCACCGCGAGGTCGCGGCCGGCGACCTTGAACGGCACGCGCAGCACCGTATGCGTGGGCTCCGGGAACGGCGGGTGGTAGTCGTAGGCGCCGATGGTGCGCGGATGGCGGATGTCGCCCACGTCGATCACGCGCAGCCCCGCCTGCCAGCACGCGGCCCACATCGTGTCGCCCACGCGCAGCGCATGGTGCAAGCGGTTCTTGTATCCGCTCCACGTCGGCTTCTCGCCGCCCGCCACGTGCTGGCCCGGCATCCACCAGCGCGACACCTCCTCGGGCTTCTCCGGCTTCGCGAGGTCGTAGATCACGAGGATGTTGCCCACGTAGCCCTCCATCTCCGTGGAGATGTAGGCGTAGCGCGAATCCATGTCGAAGCGGTGCGTGCCGAAACCGAACGTCCTCTCGTGGTGCAGCAGGCGCGGCTTCGACTTGTCCGAGATGTCCCACACCTTGAAGCCGCCGTCGTGGTAGCCCTCGCGCATGAAATGGCGGATCGTCGCGATGTCGCCCGGCTTCACCTTCATGTCCGCCGCGAGCTCCGCTTCGGTCGGCGCGCGCCCCAGGGACTGCGCGAGGCGCGGCTCGGCCTCGGCAATCCGCTGCGATCCCCGGCGCAGCAAATGGCGCTTGTTCATCTCGACGTTGGTCACCATCATGTCGCCCGCGACGCGCACCTTGTGCGTGTGCGAGCGGGTGTCGGTGAGCGGGATCGTCGCGACGACCCTCGGATGCCCCGGGTCCTCGACATCGACGATCGTCGTGCCGTGCGGCGGATCCATGTGCCCGACGAAGGCGTAGCGGCCCTGCACCACCACCTGCCCGCCCCCGGGAATCTCGAGGCGCGAGAGGCGCTTCACGTTGCGGGCGAGCACGTCCGCGGCATTCGATCGATCGTTCATGGCGAGGCCTTCTTCCTGCGCAGCCAGCTGCGGAAAACGGGGTACAGCAGCGACAGCACGAGCAGCGCCCACAGGACGTTCGCCAGCGTCGACGAGAACAGGATCCTCGGGTCTCCCTCGGACAGCCGCAGCGCCCGCACCAGGTAGTTCTCGAAGAGGGGACCGAGGATCACGCCGATCAGGATCGCTGCGACGTGGTAGCCGGTCTTGTTCGCGATGTAGCCGATGATCCCGAAGACGATCGCCACACCCATGTCGAACATGTACTGCCGCTCGGAAAACGCCGCGACGACGGTGATGAAGATGATGATCGGCACGAGCCAGGTGGTCTCGATCAGCACCACCCGCGACATGAAGCGCGCCATCGGGAAGATGGTGAGGATCATGAAGGCGTAGGAGAGCACCATGCCCACGAAGACGCCGTAGGCGAGCTGCGGGTTGTCGGTGAAGAGCTGCGGGCCCATCGTCATGCCGTGGTATTGCAGCACGATCATCATCACCGCGGCGGTGCTCCCGCCCGGCACGCCGAGCGCCATCATCGGGACCAGCGTCCCGGAGCACACGCCGTTGTTGCCGCCCTCGGCCGCGATCACGCCGTCGGGCTCGCCGGTGCCGTAGGTCTCGGGGTGCTTCGACCACATCCGCGACTGCTGGTAGGCGACGAAGGAGGCGATCGAGGCGCCCGCCCCCGGCACGATGCCGATGACGAGCCCCACCAACCCCGTCCACATGATCTGCCACCAGCGCCGGATCGCGTAGCGCATCGCCTCCAGCGTCTGCCCCCAATCGTGGCTCGATGCCTTCGCCGACGACTCGCGCGCGACGATGAGCTTGCGCTCGGCCATCATGAGCGCCTCGCCCACCGCGAAGAGGCCGATCAGCGCCGGCACCAGCGGCACGCCCTCGTAGAGCTCGAGGAAGCCGAAGGTGGCGCGCGGCGTGTTGTAGATGTGGTCCTCGCCGATCATGCCGATCATCAGCCCGAAGAGGCCCGCGATGAGGCCCTTCCACACGTCCTTCGCCGCGATCACCGCGATGAGCGTGAGGCCGAAGAGCATCACCACCACCATCTCGACGGAGCGCAAGTAAAGGCCCATCGCCGAAAGCCAGGGCAGGAGCGCGACCGTGACGATGCACGCGAAGAGACCCGAGAAGACCGCGGCGAAGAACGAGAGCACGAGCGCGAACTGCCCGCGCCCCTGCTGGGTGAGCGGATAGCCGTCGAGGGTGGTCGCGGCCGCACCCGGCGTCCCCGGGATGCGCACGAGGATCGCCGGGATGCCGCCGCCCAGGTGCGTCGCGCAATAGAGCGAGGTCATGAACGCGAACGCGTGGTCCACGGGCATCGCCAGCGTGAGCGGCAGCAGCATGATGAGCGTGTTCTCGGCGTTGAAGCCGGGAAGGAAGCCCACCAGGATGCCGATCAGGATCCCCGGCCAGATGATCCACCAGAGGGCGAGCTGCGAGGCGAAGAGCTGCCCGAGCAGGTCCCAGCTCATCGCGGGCCTAGCCCAGGAAGTGGTGGAAGAGGTTCTCGACGGGCCCGCGCGGCAGGCCGATGTCCAGCCCCACGGTGAACATCACCGAGCACACGGCCGCGATAACGAACGAGACGAGCAGCACGCGCCTGGCGGGCCGCACGCCCATGATCGTGAAGCCGGCCGCGAACGCGAGGAAGAGCCCGAGGGACAAGCCGAGCCACGGCAGTCCCGCGACGAGGAGGATGGTGACCGCCACGATGCCGATGCGCTTGCGGAAGGCGTCAGGCGGGCTCGCGAGCGGCCCGAACCCCAGGTCGCCCCGCCCGCTGGCGAGGTCGAAGCCGATGCGCAGGAGCTGGACCGCAACCAGGACGATGAGCGCCGTGCCCATGATGACGCCGTTCGCCTTGGCCTCCCACTGCAGCGCGGAGGTCGAATACAGGAAGTAGATCGTGAAGCCCAGGGCGAGGAGCGGGATGACCAGCTCCGCGCCCAGGGCCGTGCGCTTCTGCGTCACTTCTTGCCTTTCTTCTTCGCGGTGAGCAGCCCCTTGTACTCCTTGGCGAACTCGATCATGTGGTTGGCGTACTCGCTGCACGCCTTGCGGTCGCCGTACTCGAGCGCTTCGGCGGGCGCGCCGGTCTTCGCGTACTCGGCGGCCAGCTTCGGATCGTCGAAGACCGCGCGCGAGGTCTTCTCGAGGATCGCGTACTCGTCCGGGTGCTTCTCGATGAAGTCGCTGTGCACCGCCCAGGCGTGCGAGGACGGCAGCGTCGGGATGTTCGTCCCGGCCACCTTGTTCACCGACGGCGCGTCCGTGTACTTCTGCATCTTGTGGTGGTCGTTGAAGATGCCGAGCACCTGCAGCGTTTCCTTCTGCGCGATGATGCCCCCCATCGGCAGCGCGCCGATGTCGCATTCGCCGTTCAGCACCGCGATGCTCGTCGGGTGGCCGCCGCCGTAGGGCACGAGGTTGAAGCTGCCGCCGATCGCCTTGCCGAGCGCGAGGAGGCAGATCGAGGCCGGGTGCGGCAGCCGGCTCACCGCCACGTTGAGCGTGCGCTTCTTCGACTCGTCGATCACCTGCTGCAGCGTCTGGATCTTCGCCTTCCTCGAGCCGAAGATCACGCTGTCGTCGACCTCGGTGCGGCAGAAGTACTGGTAGTCCTGCGGGAACTTGTAGTTCGGGTTCTGCAGCACGTACATGATCATCTCCGGGCCCATGTTGCCGAAGAGGAGATGCATGCCGTCGTGCGGCATCTTGTGGATGAAGGTCTCGTAGCCCACCTGGCCCGCCGCGCCCTTCATGAACTGGTACTCGAAATGCGTGTGGAGCAGCGGCCCCCAGAAGTCGTCGAAGGTGCGCGCGAGCCGGTCCGCGGCGCCCCCGTGGCCCGTGGGGATGATGACGCGCATGTTGTCCGAGGGAAACTTGTCCGCGGCGAAGCCGAACGGAACCTGCGAAAGGGCGGCCGCGCCCAGGGCGCCGCGCAAAAGACGGCGCCGCACGATCGAATGCGTCATTCGAGTCTCCTCCTCTTGGTATCGGCCGATTATCACGACCGTTCGCAAGGTTGGCAACAGCAAAGAACGTCATTCCGCATAACGGAACGGCGTGCCACGCCCGTGGACGGCGGGAACCGCATGGGTACCATGTGTTACCCTTCGCGTCGGGCATCCGAATCCGGAGGACCGGCCCCATGGCGAAGGAGGCCGCCGCGCGGCGACGCACCGCCGACGAGCTGCGACACGAGATCCTGCACGCCGCCGCCGAGGTGTTCCTCGAGCGCGGCTACGCGGGCGCGAGCATCGACCAGGTGATCGCGCGCGTGGGCGGCTCGAAGCGCGCGATCTACAGCCACTTCGGCGGCAAGCGGGAGCTCTTCGAGGCGATCGTGCGCCGGAACTCGGGGCGCATCCTCGGCGCGCTGGGCCGCGAGGAGGTGGTGCGGCGCGACGTCGCGGCGACGCTGCTCGACTTCGGCATGCGCGCGCTCACGATCCTCATGAGCCCCACCCCGCTCGCGCTCTATCGCCTGGTGGTCGCCGAGGGCGCGCGATTCCCGGAGCTCGCCCGTGCGTTCTTCGACGCGGGCCCCGGGCGCGGCGCCGCGGGCCTCGCGCAGGCGCTGCGCGAATTCCAGCGCAGGGGCGAGATCCGCGTATCCGATCCGCGGCGCGCGGCCGAGCACTTCATCGGCATGCTGCGCGACGACCTGCACCTGCGCGTGGTCCTGGGGCTGCGTCCCGCGCCCGGCCCGCGCGAGATCGAGCAGAGCGTGCGCCAGGCCGTGGAGATCTTCCTCTCCGGATGCCGCAACCCGCCTTCTTCCCGACGACGCGAAACCAAAGGAGCATCGCCATGAAAAGCCGATTGAGCAACCTCGCGCAGGTCTCCGCCGACGCCATGAAGGCCATGCGCGGCCTGCAGGGCTACGTGGACGGCAGCGGGCTCGAGCACGCCCTGCTCGAGCTCGTGAAGATGCGCGCCTCGCAGGTCAACGGGTGCGCGTACTGCCTCGACATGCACTCGAAGGACGCGCGCGCCGCCGGCGAAACCGAGCAGCGCCTCTACCTGCTCGACGCCTGGCGCGAGGCGCCGTTCTACTCGCCGCGCGAGCGTGCAGCGCTCGCCTGGACCGAGGCGCTCACGCGCATCGCCGACACTCACGCGCCCGACGACGTCTACGAGGCGCTGCGCGCCCAGTTCTCCGAGAAGGAGATCGTGGACCTCACCATGGCGATCGTCGCCATCAACGGCTGGAACCGGATCGCGATCGGGTTCCGGACCGAGGCCGGGACCTACCAGCCGGCGAAGGCGGCCAGGGCCGCGACGGGGGACTGACGGCGGCCCGGTCTCGGACCACACGCGGTTGTCCCTTTACCGGCGAGGCGGTGATCGTCGAAAGGAAGTAGCCGCGCCGCGCCTGGCGGGACCGCGGTTCGCCCGGGGCACCCGTTGACCCCGGTCAACCGCGGGTTCCCGCCGCCCGCCAACATGGGCTCGTCCCATCCGCGCGGGAGGATCGCCATGCAACCCATTTCCCGGCGCGAGGCCGGCGCCCTCGTCCTCGGCGCGGCGGCGATCGCCGCGTTTCCTTCGCTCGCCATCGGCGCGGCCGACGCGCTGCGCCCCCTGCCCCCACCGCAAAAGACGGGCGGGATGCCCCTGATGGAGGCGCTCGCGAAGCGGCGCTCGACGCGCGAGTTCTCGCCTCGAGCGCTCGAGCCGCGGGTGCTATCGAATCTCCTGTGGGCCGCGTACGGCATCAACCGCCCGAGCGGCGACCGCACCGCGCCCTACTGGCGGCACATCATGGTGATCGACGTGTACGCGGCGATGGCCGACGGGCTGTGGCGCTACGAGCCGAGGGATCACGCCCTCGTGCGCCACCTGCCGGACGACCTTCGCGCGCAGACGGGCCTGCAGGACTTCGCGGGCCGCGCGCCGCTGAACCTCGTCTACGTCGCGCACGGCGAGCGCATGCGCGACGTCTCGGCCGAAGACCGCCGGCTCTTCGCCTCGGTGGATGCGGCCTTCATCGGCCAGAACGTGTACCTGTATTGCGCGGGCGAGGGCCTCGCCACGGTGTTCCGCGGCGCGGTCGACTACCGCAAGCTCGAGCCGGCGATGCGGCTCGCCGCCGGCGCGTTCGTCACGTTCGCGCAGACGGTGGGATATCCGCGGGATTGAGCCGTTCGTCCTTCTTCGCGCGCAACGCCTGGGCGCGAAGCGTCGCCTCCCGCCGCCATGCGGCGGGCGGGCTTCCCACGAGGCGCTTGAACGCCTTCGCGAACGCGGCCTCCGATTCGTAGCCCACCTCCTGCGCGATCGCGGCCACGGTCGAATGGGTGTTGCGGAGCAGGCCCGCGGCCACCTGCATGCGCCAGCTGGCGAGGTACTGCATCGGGGGCTGCCCGATCATCCCCGCGAACCGCTCGTGCAGCGCGGAGCGCGAGAGCCCGACGCGGCGCCCGAGATCGTCCACCGTCCACTGCGCGGCCGGATCCTCGTGCATCAGCGCGAGCGCGCGGCCGACGAAGCGGTCGCGCAGCCCCGCGAGCCACCCGGCGCTTCCTTCCGGAAGCGTATCCACGTACCGGCGCACCGCGTCCACGAACATCATCTCGCTCATGCGCTCGAGCATCGCCTCGCCGCCCGGGCGCTTGTTCCTCGATTCGCGCACGGCGAGGTGCACGAACTGGCCGATCCAGTCCCGCTCCTCGCTCGCGCGCAGGTGCAGCAGGCGCGGCAGCGTCGCGACGAGCGGATTGAACGGGCGCACGTCGCAGCCGAGGAACCCGCATGCGAGCGTCGTCGCGCACCCTTCGCCGCCGTCGCCGGGGCGCGCCTCGACCGCGTCGAGGTGCAGCGAGAAGGGCAGCTGCTCCGTCCGGGGTCCGGGCCCGGGCACGTGCGCGACGCCCCGCACGTCGGGCGCGCTCGAGATCACGTGCGCGTCGCCCTGCGGGAAGAGGATCACGTCGCCCGCCTCCAGGCGCACCGGCGCATGGCCCACGATCGCGCCCCAGCAGCTGCCGCGCGTGACCACGTGGTACTCGAGCACGTGCTCCGATTCCGGCATCACGGACGCGGCGATCTCGCGCGAGGGCGGGGCTTGCGCCGCCCAGCACTCGCCGCCGCTCACGTAATAGAAGAGCGCGCCGCGCAGGTGCACGGTGCGCAGCAGGTCGGAGAGGATGTCCTGGCTCATCGGGTCGGTCCTGCGCCGCAGTTTGGGGACCGGCGGCATGGCGCGCAAGGGCCGCCGGCGCAACGAGGACGAACGGGCAAATGGCGGCGACTCCCGGAAGGGCGCAAGCGCCGGCCCCTCCCGATACTGGTCCCCGTCGCCGATCGAGGCGATCCCCCTTCCAGGAGAACCGCATGACCACCATCGACGCCGCCATCGACTTCACCGCGCTCAAGGCCAGGCAGCAGGCCACCTGGGCGAGCGGCGACTTCGCCGTGATCGGATCCACTTTGCAGATCGTCGGCGAATCGCTCGCCGAGGCGGTCGACATCCGCTCCGGAGAGCGCGTGCTCGACGTCGCGGCGGGCAACGGCAACGCCACCCTCGCCGCCGCGCGCCGTTTCGCGCACGTGACTTCCACCGACTACGTTCCCGCGCTGCTCGAGAAGGGCAAGGAGCGCGCCCGGGCCGAAGGCCTGAAGGTGAGCTTCCAGGTGGCCGATGCGGAGGACCTGCCCTTCCCGGCGGCGAGCTTCGACGTCGCGCTCTCCACGTTCGGCGCGATGTTCACGCCCGAGCACACGCGTCCCGCGCACGAGATGCTGCGCGTGCTGCGCCCCGGCGGGCGCATCGGCCTCGCCAACTGGACGCCGGAAGGCTTCATCGGCCAGCTCTTCCGCGTCGTCGGCAAGTACCTGCCGCCGCCCGCCGGGCTCAAGTCCCCCGCGCTCTGGGGAACCGAGCCGCACATCGTGGCGCTCTTCGGCTCCCAGGCGGCCGACATCAAGTGCACGCGCAGGAACTTCAACTTCCGCTACCTCTCGGGCGCGCACTGGGTGCAGGTGTTCCGCGATTTCTACGGGCCCACGCACAAGGCCTTCGCCGCCCTCGACGCCGGCGGCCAGGCCGCGCTCGAGCGCGACATCCTCGCGTTGCTCGATCGGCTCAACGTGGGCGGAAGCAGCTCGCTCGTCGTGCCGGGCGAGTACCTCGAGGTCGTGGTCGTCAAGCGCTGACGAGCCGGAGGAACCGCGAACATGAGCCACGCCGCCATGACGACCGAGGACGTCGTCCGCAACCACCTGCGCACGTTCATCGAGGGAAACGGCGTGGACGCGATCCTCGAGGACTACCACGACGACGCGCGCTTCCACAGCGAGGATCGCGTCTACCGCGGCAAGCGCGAGATCGGCGAGTTCTTCGGCCGGTTCCTGGAGGGATTGCCGCCGGGCGCCCTGGAGCGCTTCCGCCTGCGCAGCCTCCGGGTCGACGGCGAGCTCGCCTACATCACGTGGTCGGTGGGCGCCGAAATCCCCCTCGGCACCGATACCTTCGTGGTCCGCGGCGGGCGCATCGCCTCGCAGACCTTCGCGATGCACCTCGCGCCGCAACACGCGCCCGGATCAGGGGGCCGCGATCGAGGCCTTTGACCTGCGGCAGCAACTTCGGGCACGCGCGGCGCATCATTTTCCATGGATCTCAATGGAGGACGACATGGATGCCGCGCTCAGGCAGAAGATCCAGGACCTGCTGGACCACCACCGCAACATGACGATCGCCACGCTGCGTCCCGACGGCTGGCCGCAGGCGACCACCGTGGGCTACGCGAACGAGGGATTGACGCTCTATTTCCTGTGCGGCAAGGACAGCCAGAAGGCCGCGAATCTCGAACGGGACGACCGCGTGTCGCTCACCATCGACGACGACACGCCCGAGGTGATGGAAATCACCGGGCTCTCGATGGCGGCCCGCGCCAAGCCGGTGAAGGACCGCGCGGAGGCCGAGAAGGCGCTGCGGCTGCTGATGGAGCGCTATCCCGAGCAGCAGTCGCCGCCGCCCTTCGAGATGCCCACGCCCGACGAGGTGAGCATCTTCAAAGTGACGCCGAAGGTGATCTCGGTGCTCGACTAC
>DATIVM010000288.1:0-2050 GCA_035465975.1 Usitatibacter sp. | reverse complement strand
TCGCCCCCATGGCGATCGCGGCGCTCGCGCTCGCGCTGGACGCGCCGCGCCTCCGTTTCGCCGCGCCGCTGGTACAGTACGGGGGTTTGGTCGCCGAGCGCTGGTTCTTCCTGGCGCAGTCGAACCACCCCCAGAACCTCTACTACCAGAGAATGGCATGAGCTTTCGTCCGCGCGCCGTGGCGCGCATCGCCGGCACGGCGGCGCTCCTCGCCGCGCCCGGCATGGCCTTCGCCGCGCGCGGCCACGTCGGGACGCTCCCGTGGTGGGCCTGGCCCCTGATCCTCTTCGTCACCACGTTCCTCATGGGCATCGTCGCCGTCGTCGGCGGGATCGGCGGCGGCGTGCTGTTCGTCCCGATCGTGGGCGGCTTCTTCCCGTTCCACCTCGACTTCGTGCGCGGCGCGGGGCTCATGCTGGCGCTGTGCGGCGCGCTCACATCGGGGCCGGGGCTGCTGCGCAGCGGCCTCGCGAGCCTGCGCCTCGCCATGCCGCTCGCGCTCGCCGGATCGGTCGGCGGGATCGTGGGCGCGCTCGTCGGGCTCGCGCTCCCCACGAACGTGGTGCAGGTCGCGCTCGGCGTCACCGTGCTCCTCATCGCGGCGCTCATGTGGTGGACGCGCAATTCGGGCAGGACCGAGGCGCACGCCGCCGATCGCTGGGCGATCGCGCTCGGCCTGCACGGCCGCTACCACGACGCCGCCGTCGGGCAGGTGGTCGAGTGGAAGGTGCACCGCACCGCGTGGGGCCTCCTCTCCTTCTTCGGCATCGGGCTGGTGGGCGGCCTCTTCGGCCTCGGCGCCGGCTGGGCCAACGTGCCGGCGCTGAACCTGCTGATGGGCGTGCCGCTCAAGCTCGCGCTCGGCACGAGCGGGCTCGCGATCTCGATCATCAACACCTCGGCCGCGTGGGTGTACATGAACAAGGGCGCGCTGCTGCCGATCATCATCGTGCCCTCGATCCTCGGCGTGATGATCGGCGCGCGCGTGGGCGTGAAGGTGCTGAAGGGCATCAAGGCGGCGACCGCGCGCAACATCGTGATCGGCGTGCTGCTGCTCGCGGGCCTGCGCTCGCTGCTGCAGGGCCTCGGTCTCTGGGGGTGATCGAAGGATGGCGAAGTTCGACGAAGCGCTGGTGACGGAGCAGGAGGCCTATGCCGTGTGGCTCGCCTGGGGCACACGCATCGGATTCATCGCGCTGGTGGTCACCTATTTCCTGTACGTCGCCGGCATCGTCGCCCCCTCGATTCCCATGGAGCGCCTGCCCGCACTGTGGGGCCTGTCGCTCGGCGACTACCTCGCGGCGACGCACGCGCCCACCGGCTGGACCTGGCTCGGCCGCGTCACGCAGGGCGATTTCCTGAACCTCGTGGGCGTGGCGATCCTCGCCGCCTCGACGCTCGCCTGCTACTTCCGCGTGCTGCCGATTTTCGCGCGCTCGAAGGAGCGTGCGTTCGTGGCGATCTGCGTGGTGGAGATCGTGGTGCTGCTCGCGGCGGCGGCGGGCGTGTTCTAGCGGCGTTCCGCCCGCATCGCGTCGGACGATGCCGACGCCCGTGTAGCTCGCGCCCGCGGCGGCGCGCATCCGGCCCGAACTCCCCGGCTCCCGCGCGCGTCCAATCCTCCTGAAGGAGGACCGACATGAAACGAATCGCAGGCGTTGCATTCGCGGCGGCGGCGGGCCTTTGCGGGCTCGCGCAGGCCGCCGAGATGACGATCTTCAAGCAGCCGAACTTCAGCGGCGACGAGGTCACCGTGCGCGAGGGCGCGCGCGACCTCGCGCCCCTCGGCATCACCGACCAGGCCTCGAGCCTCGTGGTGCGGGACGGCCGCTGGCAGGTGTGCACGCAGCCCGACTACCGCGGCGACTGCCGCGTCATCGGCCCGGGCGAGTACGCGACGCTCGATCCGGTCCTGAACCACCGCATCGAGTCGGTGCGGCACGTGGAACGCATCGCGAGCTCGCGCGAGCGCGGCCGCCACGCGCGCAGCTGGGACGACCCGTACGCCAACGAGAGCGGCTACGAGCGCGGCTACGATCGCCCCGGATAC
>DATIVM010000287.1:0-2743 GCA_035465975.1 Usitatibacter sp. | reverse complement strand
CTTGGGGAGTATCGGCGGCGAATCCGATGTGCCAGTAGCGCTTGAGAGCCAGGTTCTCGCCGTCGAGCGAGCTGTTGAGCGTGGGGAACTTCTGCAGCGCGGCGACCGCCGCCTTCACCAGGAACGCGAGCATCGTGACCTTCACGCCCGACTTCGCGTTCTCCTCGTTCACGCGCTGGCGGAACGCCTCGAGCTCGGTGACGTCGGCCTCGTCGAACTGCGTGACGTGCGGGATCATCACCCAGTTGCGCGCGAGCGCGGGCCCGGAGATCTTCTGGATGCGCGTGCGCGGCTGCATCTCGACCGGGCCGAACTTCGCGAAGTCGACGCTCGGCCACGCCGGCAGGCCAAGCCCGGCGGGACCCGCGCCGCCCGCGGCCGGCGCGCCCCCGGAGAGCGAGCGCTTCACGAATTCCTGCACGTCCTCCTTGACGATGCGGCCCTTCGGCCCGGAGCCCTGCACCCGGGAGAGGTCGACGCCGAGCTCGCGGGCGAAGCGGCGCACGCCGGGGCTCGCGTGGGGCGGGACGCCCTCGCGCGATTCGGCGGGGACCCCGACCGGCGCCGCCTCGCGCGCCGGCAGGGCCGCCGGGGCGGGAGAGGGCGCGGACGCCGCGGTTGGGGCGGGAGCGGCGGCGGGCGGCGGGGGAGGCGGTGGAGGCGGGGGCGCGGCTTTCGCGGGCTCCTTCGCCGCGGGCCGGGCGGCCTCGGCGGCGGCTTCCAGGACGAGGATCGGCGTTCCCTCGCTCACCTTGTCGCCCACCTTGACGCGCAGCTCCTTCACGGTGCCCGCGCCCGGCGCGGGCACTTCCATCGTCGCCTTGTCGCTCTCGAGCGTGACGAGCGAGTCGTCCTTCTTCACGACGTCGCCGGGCTTCACCAGGACCTCGATGACCGGCACGTCCTTGAAGTCGCCGATGTCCGGGACCTTCACCTCGATGGCCGCCACGTCTTCTTCTCCTGTCGTTCTCGTTGTTGTTCTCGGCCGCGCGCCGCTACACCGTCCAGGGGGCCGGCTTCTCCGGATCGATGCCGTATTTCTTCATCGCCTCGGCCACCTTCGACGCCGGGATCTCGCCGTCCTCGGCCAGCCCGCGCAGCGCCGCGAGCGCGATGTAGTAGCGGTTCACCTCGAAGAAGCGGCGCAGGTTGGCGCGCGAGTCGCTGCGTCCGAACCCGTCGGTACCGAGCACCTTGTAGCGCCGCGGGACGAACTCGCGGATCTGGTCGGCGAAGGTGCGCACGTAGTCGGTGGCCGCGACGACCGGCCCCTTGGTGGGACCGAGGCATTGCTCGACGTACGAGAGGCGCGGCTTCTCGGCGGGATGGAGCAGGTTCCACCGCGCGGCGGCCATCCCCTCGCGGCGCAGCTCCGTGAAGCTCGGGCAGCTCCACACGTCGGCCGCGACGCCCCAGTCGTTCTGCAGCAGGTCGCGCGCCGCGATCGCCTCGCGAAGGATCGAGCCGCTGCCCAGGAGCTGCGCGCGCGGACCCTTTGAATCGGCCCCAGTGCGTTGGGGACTGCCCGAGTTGCCGGCGTCGAGGAGCTTGTACATGCCTTTGAGGATGCCTTCGCGCGCGCCCTCGGCGAGCCCCGGGTGCGGGTAGTTCTCGTTGAGGAGCGTGATGTAGTAGAAGACGTCCTCCTGCTCCCGCATCATGCGGCGCAGCCCGTCCTGCATGATCACCGCGACCTCGTAGGCGAAGGTCGGGTCGTAGGAGATGCAGTTCGGGATCACCGAGGAGAGCACCTGGCTGTGCCCGTCCTCGTGCTGCAGGCCCTCGCCGTTCAGCGTCGTGCGGCCCGAGGTGCCGCCGAGGAGGAAGCCGCGGGCGCGGATATCCCCCGAGGCCCACACCAGGTCGCCGGTGCGCTGCAGGCCGAACATCGAGTAGAAGATGTAGAAGGGGATCATCGGCACGTCGTTGTTTGAGTACGACGTCGCCGCCGCCATCCACGAGCACACTGCGCCCGGCTCGTTGATGCCTTCCTGCAGCATCTGCCCGCCGCGATCCTCCTTGTAGAACATGAGCTGGTCGCTGTCCTCGGGCTCGTAGAGCTGGCCCACGGCCGAGTAGATGCCGAGCTGGCGGAAGAGGCCCTCCATGCCGAAGGTGCGCGACTCGTCCGGCACGATCGGCACGACGTTGCGCCCGACGTTCTTGTCCTTCACGAGGATGCCGAGGAAGCGCACGAACGCCATCGTGGTCGAGATCTCGCGCCCTTCCGCGGTCGCATCGAGGAGCGGCTTGAACGCCTCGAGCTTCGGCACCTCCAGCGAGCGGCTCTTGCGCCGGCGTTGCGGGAGCGAGCCGCCGAGCTTCGCGCGCAGCTCGCGCAGGTACTGCATCTCGGGCGATTTCCCGGGCGGCCGGTAGTAGGGGATCTCGGCGAGCTGGTCGTCGGGGACCGGGATGTTGAAGCGGTCGCGGAACTGGCGCAGCGCTTCGCTCGGCATCTTCTTCTGCTGGTGCGCGATGTTCTTGCCTTCGCCCACCGCGCCCATGCCGTAGCCCTTCACGGTCTTCGCGAGGATCACCGTGGGCTGTCCCTGGTGCTTCATCGCCGCCGCGTAGGCCGCGTAGATCTTGTGCGGGTCGTGGCCGCCGCGGTTCAGGCGCCAGATGTCCTCGTCGGACATGCTCGCCACGCGCGCCTTGAGCTCGGGATACTTCCCGAAGAAATGCTCGCGCACGTACGCGCCGTCGCGGCTCTTGAACTTCTGGTACTCGCCGTCGACCG
>DATIVM010000286.1:0-8011 GCA_035465975.1 Usitatibacter sp. | reverse complement strand
TCCGCGCCCTTCTCCGCGATCATGTAGGTCGGTGCGTTGGTGTTGCCGGAGGTGATGCGCGGCATGATCGATGCGTCGATAACGCGCAGGCCCTCGATCCCGTGCACACGCAGGCGGTCGTCGACCACCGCCAGGGGGTCGCTCCCCATCTTGCAGGTGCCGACCGGGTGGAAGATGGTGGTGCCGAGGTCGCCCGCCGCCTTCACGAGCGCCGCGTCCGCGTCGCAATCCGGGCCCGGGCGCCATTCGGCGGGCTGGTATTTCGCGAGCGCCGGCTGCGACATGATCCGGCGGGTGAAGCGCATGCCGGCCGCGGCGACGCGCTGGTCCTCGGGCGTCGTCAGGTAGTTGAGGCGGATCGAGGGCGCGGCGCGCGGGTCCGTGCCCTGGATGCGCACCCAGCCGCGCGAGGTGGGCCGCAGGTTGCACACCGAGGGCGTGATCGCCGGGAAATCGTGCAGCGGGTCGCCGAATTTCTCCAGCGAGAGCGGCTGCACGTGCCATTCCATGTCGGGCGTGGGCTCGGAGGGGTCGCTCCGGGCGAAGGCGCCGAGCTGCGACGGCGGCATGGTGAGCGGACCCGTGCGGAAGAAAAGGTACTCGAGCACCATCGCCGCCTTGCCGAAGAGGCTGTTCGCGCGCTCGTTGAGCGTCGGCCCCTTCACCTTCCACATCATGCGGATCTGCAGGTGGTCGTGGAGGTTCTCGCCCACGCCGCGAAGCTCGTGCACGACGGGAATGCCGTGCCGCCCCAGCAGCTCCGCGGGGCCGATGCCCGAGAGCTGCAGGATCTGCGGCGAGCCGATCGCGCCCGCGGCGAGGATCACCGCCTTGCGCGCCCGCGCGCTCGCCTCGCCCTGCCCGTCGATCACGAAATCGACGCCGGTCGCGCGCTTGCGGCCGTCGCGCGTCTCCACGATCACCTTGCGCGCGTGGGCCTTCGTGACGACCTCGAGGTTCGGCCGCCCCATCGCCGGATGCAGCCACGCGCGCGAGGCGCTCCAGCGCTCGCCCCGCCGCTGGTTCATGTGGAAGTAGGCGTTGCCGAAGTTGTCGCCGCGGTTGAACTCGTCCACCTTCGGGATGCCCGCCTGCTCCGCCGCCTCGCGCCACGCGTCGAGGATCTCCCAGCGCACGCGCGGCTCCTGCACGTGGAGCTCGCCGTCGCAACCGTGGAACTCGTCGGCGCCCGCGAAGTGGCATTCCATGCGCTTGAAGACGGGCAGCACGTCCTCCCAGCCCCAGCCGCGGTTGCCGAGCGAGGCCCAGTAGTCGTAGTCGACCTTCTGCCCGCGCATGTACACCATCGCGTTGATCGAGGAGCAGCCGCCCAGCCCCTTGCCGCGCGCGTAGAGCAGCGTGCGGCCGTTGAGCCCCGGCTCGGAGTCGGTGCGGAAGCACCAGTCGGTGCGCGGGTTGCCGATCGAGAAGAGGTAGCCGACGGGGACGTTCACCCACAGCCAGTCGTCCTTGCCGCCCGCCTCGAGCAGCAGGACGCTCGACCGGCCGTCCTTCGTCAGGCGGTTCGCGAGCACGCAGCCGGCGCTTCCCCCGCCGACCACGACGTAATCGAATTCACCGAGCGCGGCCATGGCCCGATGATGCTAGCAAATCGGGAGCCACCCGGGGCGCCCCCTGCATCGGGTAGTCGTAGCGGATGAACCCGTTGAAGCGGCCCACCTTGTCGTAGAGCGCGCGCGCCGTGGCGTTGTGCTGCTGGGTCTGCCAGTAGCAGCGCGCGGCGCCCGCCTTGCGCGCCTCCCCGGCCACCGCCTCGATGAGCGCGCGGGCCACGCCCTTGCCCCGGGCATGCGGCGCGACGAAGAGATCCTGCAGGTAGCACACGCGCTCCGCCCAGGCGCTCGCGTGGAAGAGGTAGTGGGCGATGCCGACGAGCTCCCTGCCCTCCTTCGCGCCGAGGCCGAACACCGCCTCGCGCCGCAGGATCCGCCCCCACGCCGCCTCGTACTCGGCATCGGAGGTCTCGGTCCTGTAGAACGCCTTGTAGCCCCGGGCGAGCGGCTCCCAGGCGGCGCGGTCGCGCGCGGCGAGCGCGGCGATGCGCAGGCTCACGATGGCGCTTCCCCGGTTCCCGTGCCCATGGAACCGTCCATTCTATCGATAATGGGCGCCATGCCGCGCCCGCTCGCCCTCGTGCTCCTGCTCCTCGCCGCCGCCTGCGCGCAGCCGCAGCGCCCGAACGTTCCCTCGACCTGGTATCCGTCGCCCAGCTTCGACGAGCGGCGCCCGAACCTCGTCGTGATCCACCACACGAGCGACGCCACCGCGGAGCAGGCGCTCGCCACGCTCACGGACCCGGTGCGCGAAGTGAGCGCCCATTACCTGGTCGCGCGCGACGGCACGGTGTACCAGCTCGTGGACGAGCGCAAGCGCGCGTGGCACGCGGGCGTCTCGCAGTGGGGCGCGGACACCGACGTGAACTCCGCTTCCATCGGCATCGAGCTCGACAACGACGGCGAGGAGCCCTTTCCCGACGCGCAAATCGCGGCGCTCCTCGCGCTCCTCGGCGACCTCAAGGCGCGCTACCACATCCCCACGGCGAACTTCGTCGGCCACGCCGACGTGGCGCCGGGCCGCAAGGTGGATCCCAGCCCCTATTTCCCGTGGCACACGCTCGCGGTGTACGGCTTCGGGCTGTGGTGCGATTCGCCGCCGCCCGAGGCGCCCGCGGGATTCGACCCGGTGCTCGCGCTGCAGGCGTTGGGATACGACGTCTCGGACCCGGCGGCCGCGATGCGCGCCTTCGAGCTGCACTACGGCGAGGGCGACGAGCCGGGCCTCACCGAGCACGCGAAGGCGGTGCTCGCCTGCCTCGTGGACGAGAGCCGCAAGCCGAGGGACTAGCCCGCGGCGCCGCTCAGGGCTTCTTCGCCCAGGCGACGCACCAGCCTTTCGGCGAGATGTCGCCCTCGACGATCTTGCACGATTTCGGCGGCTCGAAGTGCATGCACTGGTCGCACTGCTGGCCGTTCTTCGGGCTGTCCTGGTACTGCATCGCCTTCTTGCTCGCCTTCTGCTGCGCCACCGCGACCCGCAGCGGGATCACGGTGCCCGCGAGCGCGGCCCCCGCGATCGCGCCCGCGCCGCGACAGAACGACCTCCTGCCCCACCTCGGTTTGCCTTCCATCCGCCACCTCCTTCCGTCTTGATCCACGTCCTCAGGCCGCGAGCGCGGCCCGCTTCGTGTCCGTCGCTTCCGCGAGCACCGCGCACCAGTCGCGCACGAAGCGCTCGATCGCGAAGCGCTCGAGCGCCGTGCGCCGCGCCGCCTCGCCCCACTCGCGCGCGAGCCGCGGATCGCGGACGAGGTCCGCCATCACCTCGGCGAGCGCGTCGCGGCTGGTGTCGACATATCCGTTCACGCCGCTCTGCACGACGGTCACCATCTCGGTCGTCGCCGGCGCGACGACCGGCATCCCGATCATCATCGCCTCGCAGGCCGCGAGCCCGAGGCTCGTGTAGCGGCACGGGTGGAAGAAGAAGCGGTACGCGCAGATGAACCCCGGCACGTCGACGTTGCGCACCTCGCCGAGGCCGCCCTCGCTCTCGGCGTCCATGCCGATCAGCGCGAGCGGGACGCGATCGCGGATCTCGCGGTAGAGGTCCGCGCCGAGGCGCCGCCCGCGCTTCCTCATGTGGTTCACGACCACGATCCCCTCGGGCTTCTCGCCCGTGTAGCGCACGTCCGGGGGCACCAGCACGCCGTGCTCCACGACGCGCGTGGGCGTCACGCCGCTGTCCCACATGAGGTCGTTGAAGTGCGTGACGTGCACGATCACGGCTCCCGGGTCCTGCACCGGGTGCAGCGTGTTCGTCGGGTGCACCTGCGGCGGGTCGTGCTCCAGGAAGATGCGCGGCAGCCGCTGCTGCCACTCGGTGAGCAGCTCGCGCCGGTCGATCTCGTAGTGCGCATGCGACTGGTACAGGATGCAGTCGAACTGCATCTCGCCGATGTGGTCGACGGGCAGCTCGTGCACGTTGTCGCCCCACGGAAGCTGCCCGGCGCGCCCCGCGTATCCCGGCGGCCGGCCCGGCTTCGAGAGCACGTACCAGTCGTGCGGCACCTGCGTGAGGTAATAGAGGTAGTTGCCGTGGACGTGCCACGTGAGGATGCGAAGCGGCCTATGCGGCATGGCGGACCCTTCCTTCGTCGAGCATGCGTCGCGCCTCGCCGAGCACGCGTTCCACCGCAACCCCGAGCGCGCAACCATGGCCCACCGGGCACACGTCGTAGGCGCAGGGGCGGCACGGCACGTCGTGCCAGGCCACCGGATGCAGCCGCTCGTCGAGCGGCTTCCAGCGGCGCACGTCGCTGCCCGAGGCGACGACCACGCTCGGCGCGCCGACGGCGGCCGCGACGTGCGAGACGCCGGTGTCGTTGCAGACGAGGAGCGCGCTCCTGGAGATGGCGGCCGCGAGCGATCCCAGCGTCGTCTTCCCGGCGAGGTCGACCGCGCCGGGAATCTGCGCGGCGATTTCGGCGCTGAGCGACGCCTCGCCCGCCGAGCCGGTGACGGCGATCGTCCAGCCGTCCCGCGCGAGCGCGCGCCCCACGGCCGCGAAGCGCGCCGCGGGCCAGCGCCGCGATTGCAGCCGCGCGCCCGGATGCACGCACACGAAGCGGCCGCGGAGGAGGCGATGGCGGCGCGCGATCTCCTCCCACAGCTCCCAGTCGGTCCGGCCGATCGGAAGCTCCAGGTGCTCGCCCTTGAGCGGCACGCCGAGGTGCTCCATGAGGAGGAGATAGCGGCGGACCTCGTTCTCCGCGTCGGGCCAGGGGAGAAAAATGGGGTCAGACCCCTTTTCCGGCGGATCGAGCGAGTCGACTCGCCGCTCCGGAAAAGGGGTCTGACCCCATTTTTCGTGCGGCACGAACCCGGCCATCCGCTTCGCGCCGATGAGTGCGACGATGCGGTTGGTGAGCTCCCCGCTGCCGTGCAGCTGGATCGCGAGGTCGAAGCGCCGCTCGCGCGCGGCGCGCAGGAAATCGAGGCACGCCGGGCCGGTTCCGTCCCGCTCGGGAGAGCCAGGGAAGCCGGGAAACGGCAGCAGCTCGTCCAGGTACGCCGCGAAGCGCTCGACGAACGACCGGGCCCACGGAAGGCCGATCAGCGTGATGCGCGCCTCGGGCACGTGCGCGCGCAGCGCGCGCAGCGCCGGCACCGCGCAAAGCATGTCGCCCAGCGCGAGCGCGCGGAAGACGGCGATGCGCCGCGGGCGGGGATTCCAGGGGCTCGCCATGGCTTAGAGGAAGAAGACGCGGAAGCGCAGCGCCCCGGCGAGGCGCCAGAACACGGCGACCGGCGGGATCGCGATCGAGGTCACGATCATCTCGGCCACGTGTCCCGGCGCGCGCGAGGTGCGGGCGAGGCGCTTGAGGCAGAACGCGGCCGTGAGCGCGAGCCACGCGGCGAAGCCGCCCCAGGCGAGCGCGGGCGAACGCGCGGCCGCGCCCCAGGCGGTCGCGGCGAGCGCCGCGACGATGAGATAGTAGCTCCACGGCGGCGCGCGGCGGATGCGCTCGCGGTAGAGGCGCGGATGCTTCTTGTAGAGCAGCGCGTCGAAGGCGATCTTGCGGTGCTGCCGGATCCCGCCCGCGAACGGCATCGGGCGCACCGGATGCTCGACCACGGCATTGCGCGCGCCGACCACCTTGCCGTTCGCCTCGAGCAGCCGGAACTGCAGGTCGGAATCCTCGCGCCACGCGGACGTGAAGCGCTCGTCGAACCCGCCGATCGCGGCGAGCGCGCTCCTCCTCACGAAGCAGTTCGCGGTGAGGAACTCGGCGGTGCGCATGTGGGCGATGTCGAGCTCGTAGTCGGTGAGCGGCCGGTGGGCCGGAAGCGGCACTTCCACCCGCCCGGCGACGGCGGTCACGCCCGAGGTCATCGCCTTGCAGCCCTCGGCGAGCCAGTCGGGACGCGGAATGGTGTCGTCGTCGGTGAACGCGATGATGCCGGCGGTGGCGATCTCCCAGCCGCGGTTGCGCGCGCCCGCCGGACCGCGCGTGCCGGCCACCGCCACGTAGCGGACCATGGGCGCGCCGCGCGTCCTCGCCTCCCACGATGCGACGAGCCGCCGCACGGAAGGATCGGCCGCGTCGTCGGCGACGATGATCTCGTACGAATGGGGCTCGAAGTCCTGCGCGACGAGCGCGGCGAGGCAGCGCTCGAGCAGGTCCGGGCGCCGGTAGGTGGGAACGACGACCGAGACGCGCAGGCTCATCGCTTCTCCAGCAGGTACGACCCGATCACGAGCGCGTCGAGGGGCGAGGTCCAGAAGCACTCGACCGCGTCGCGCGGGGTGCAGACGATCGGCTCGCCGCGGGTGTTGAAGGACGTGTTCACGAGGACCGGCACGCCGGTGCGCTCACCGAACGCGCGGATCACGTCGTAGTAGCGCGGGTTCTGCGCGCGGTTGATGGTCTGCACGCGCGCGGTGCCGTCGACGTGGCGCACCGCGGGGATGCGGTCGGCCTTGTCGGGCCGCACGTCGAAGACGAAGAGCATGAACGGCGCAGGAAATGGGGACGGACCCCTTTTTCCGTTGGAAGGAACGCAACCCGTATCGCGTTCCGCCATGCGGGAAAAGGGGTCCGTCCCCACCAGTCCGTCCTTGGCGGAGGCGCGGGCGCGGCGCGAAATGAACCACTCGTGCGCCCTCTCCTCGAGCACCACCGGCGCCACGGGCCGGAAGTCCTCGCGGTCCTTGATCTCGTTCAGCCGCGCCTGCATCGGCGCGTGCAGCGGCGAGGCGAGGATCGAGCGGGCGCCCAACGCGCGCGGGCCGAACTCCATGCGGCCCTGGAACCAGCCGAGGATCTTCTCCTGCGCGAGGAGCCCGGCCGCCTCGCCCGCGACGTCGTCGAGCTTGCGGAACGGCACGCCCGTCCAGCGCAGGAATTCCTCGATCTCGCGATCCTCGAAGCCCGGGCCGAGGAAGGCGTGGTCCATGCTCCAGCGGCGCACGGCATCGGCGCTGCGGCCGCGCTCCTGCCAGTCCACCCAGAGCGCCGCGCCCAGCGCCGTGCCCGCGTCGCCCGCGGCGGGCTGCACCCACACGCGCTCGAAGGGGCCTTCGTCGCGCACGCGCGCGTTCATCACGCAGTTGAGCGCCACGCCGCCCGCCATGCAGAGGTTCGCGAGCCCCGTCTCGCGGTGCAGCCACGCGACCATCCGCAGGACCGTCTCCTCGAGGACCTTCTGCAGGGAATGCGCGATGTCGAAGTGGCGCTGCTCCATGGGGCCGCCGCGCAGCCGGGCCGGGCCGAACGCCTGCTCGAGGCTCGCGGGCTCGACGGTGTAGCGGCCGCGGTCGTCGACGCGCACCATGCGCCGGAACTCGTCGAGGTAGCGCGGCTCGCCGTAGGAGGCGAGCGCCATCACCTTGTACTCGTCGGACGAATGCAGGAAGCCCAGGTAATGCGTCACCCGCTCGTACAGCAGGCCGAGCGAGTGCGGCAGGTCCACCTGCCGGATGCGCCGGTAGCGCCCGCCGCGCAGCTCGCCGTAGCTCGTGGTCACGTGCTCGCCGCGGCCGTCCATGGTGAGCACCGCGCTTTCCTCGAAGGGGGCGGCGAGGAACGCGCTCGCCTCGTGCGCGAGGTGGTGCTCGACGTAGTGCCAGAGGTACGGCCCGTCGTGTCCGAGCCCCCGGAAGCGCTCGGCGAGGTGGTGCGGAGCGCCGTCGGCGAGCTGGCGCGGCGCGCCGTTCACGTACTGCAGGAAGAGGGGATCGAGGCGCGCGTCGCTCCCGGCGAAGAGCTCGGGGCGGAACGAGTACGCGACATGGTCCACGTCCTTCATCGCGATGCCCGCCTCGCGCAGGCAGTAGTCGATGGCGTGGAACGGGAGCTGCCAGGCGGTGAAGGGCACCGGGCGCTTGCCGTGCTTCACGTGGGTGAAGCGCTCGTCCTCGGCGGCGGCGATCACCTCGCCGTCGCGCACCAGGCATGCGGCGTCGTCGTGGTAGGCGGCGTTGATGCCGAGCG
>DATIVM010000285.1:0-2014 GCA_035465975.1 Usitatibacter sp. | reverse complement strand
AGGGCGGCGGGAGACTGGCCCTCGCCGCCGCGGCGCTCGCGCTCGCCGCGTGCGGCGGCGACAAGCCCGCGGCCAAGGCGCCCCCGGCGCCGGCCGTCGCCGGCGCGCCGGTGGAGCTGCGCGAGGTCGAGCTCACGCACTCCGCCGAGGCGGTGGTCGAGGCGGTGCGCCAGTCCACGGTCGCCGCCCAGGTCGCGGGCCGCATCGTCGACCTGCGCTTCGACGTGGGCGACTACGTGAAGAAGGGCGACGTGATCGCCCGCATCGACGAGCGCGCGGCCACCCAGGCCGTGGCCCAGAGCGAGGCGCAGGTGCGCGCGGCCGAGGCGACGCTCGCCAACGCCCGCGCGCAGTTCGAGCGCTCGAAGCAGCTCTTCGCGCAGAAGTTCATCAGCCAGGCGGCGCTCGACAAGTCCGAGGCCGACTTCAAGACGGCGGAATCGCAGATGCGCGCCATGCTCGCCGGCGCGGGCCAGGCCGCCACCGAGAGGAGCTTCGCGACGATCGTCGCGCCGTACAGCGGCGTGGTCTCGGCGCGGCCCGTGCAGCTGGGCGAGATGGCGACTCCGGGCAAGCCGATCATGACCGGCTTCGATCCCTCGAGCCTGCGCGTCACGGCGACGGTCGCATCCGGCGACGTGCCCGAGATCCAGGCGGGCGGCAAGGCGCGCGTGGAGATCCCGGCGCTCGGGCGCTGGATCGAGGCGCGCGGCATGACCATCGTGCCCTCGGCCGATCCGCGCACGCACTCGACCGACATCCGCATCGATCTTCCGGCGGACGTGAAGGGCGTGTTCCCGGGCATCTTCGCGCGCGCGCACTTCGTGGTCGGCCGGGCGGCGCGGCTCATGGTGCCGCGCGAGGCGGTGCTGCATCGCAGCGAGCTCACCGCCGTGTACGTGATCGGCGAGGACGGGCGCCCGCAGCTTCGCCAGGTGCGCCTCGGCACCGTCTCCGACGAGCGCGGCATCGAGGTGCTCGCGGGCTTGAGGCCCGGAGAGCGCGTCGCGCTCGATCCGATCCGCGCCGGCATGGCCGCGCAGCCGGCGGCCATCGCATCCGCGCCGACCTGACATGGGCGGCGTCGGCATCTCCGGGCGCATCGCCCGCTACTTCCAGGATTCGCAGCTCACGCCGCTCGCCGCGCTCGTGGCGCTCCTGCTCGGCGTCTTCGCGGTGCTCGTCACGCCGCGCGAGGAGGAGCCGCAGATCGACGTCACGATGGCGAACGTCTTCGTGCCGTTCCCGGGTGCCTCGGTGCGCGACGTCGAATCGCTGGTCACCACGCCCGCCGAGCAGGTGCTCGCGCAGATGAACGGCATCGAGCACGTGTTCTCGGTATCGCGGCCCGGCATGGCGCTCCTCACCGTCCAGTTCAAGGTGGGCGTGCCGCGCACCGAGGCGATCGTGCGCCTGCGCGACACGCTCGCCGCCAACCGCGACTGGGTGTCGCCCGAGCTCGGCGTCGGCGAGCCGGTGATCAAGCCGCGCGGCATCGACGACGTGCCGGTGGTCGCGCTCACGCTCTACAGCGACGACCCGTCGAAGGGCGCCTACGACCTCGAGCGGGTGGCGCACGCGATCGAGGCGGACCTCAAGCGCGTGCCCGGCACGCGCGAGGTGCAGACGCTCGGCGGGCCCGGGCGCGCCGTGCGCGTGCTGCTCGATGCCGACCGCATGAACGCGAGCGGGGTCTCGGCGCTCGACGTGAGGAACGCGCTCGCGCTTTCCAGCGCCGCGCTGCCGTCGGGATCGCTGGTGCGCGACAACCGCGAGATCGTGGTGGAGACCGGCAACTACCTCGAGAGCGCCGCCGACGTGGGCTCGCTGGTGGTGGGCGCCGTCGAGCGCCGCCCGGTGTACCTGCGCGACGTGGCGCAGGTGGTGGACGGGCCGCTGCCGCCCACGCGCTACGCATGGACGGGAACGGGCCCCGCGGCCGGGCGGAAGGGCCTCGAGCAGGGCGGGGAATCCCCGGCGGTCACGCTGCAGGTCACCAAGAAGGCGGGCGAGA
>DATIVM010000284.1:0-7464 GCA_035465975.1 Usitatibacter sp. | reverse complement strand
CCTACGACGCTCCCGAGGCACTCCTCGCGGCGCTCGAAGGCGCGCACTCGGCGCTGCTCTTCTCGTCCGGGCAGTCGGCGGCCGCGGCGCTCTTCCAGGCGCTCGCCCCGGGCGAGCGCGTGCTCCTGCCGCGCAACATGTACTGGGGCCTGCGCAACTGGATCGCGGGCTTCATGGCGTCGTGGCGCCTGGAGGTGGAGTTCTACGACAACGCCTCGCTCGACGACCTCGCCTCCCGCGCCCGCGCGAAGCCGTTGCGGCTCCTCTGGATCGAGACGCCCGCGAACCCCACGTGGGAAGTGACCGACATCGCCGCCGCCGCGCGCATCGCCCACGCGGCCGGGGCGACGGTCGCGGTGGACTCCACCTGCGCCACCCCGGTGCTCACCCAGCCGCTCGCGCTCGGCGCGGACGTCGTGATGCACTCGGCCACCAAGTACCTCAACGGCCATTCCGACGTGGTGGCGGGGGCGCTCGCGACCGCACGGGACGACGAGCTGTGGCAGCGCATCCGGCACGTGCGTGCCGGCGGCGGCGCGGTCCTCGGGCCGTTCGAGGCGTGGCTGCTCGCCCGCGGCATGCGCACCCTGCACCTGCGCGTGCAGGCGGCGTGCGCCAACGCGCAGGCGATCGCCGATCGCTTCGCGCGCCACGCGAAGGTCTCGCACGTGCTCTATCCGGGGCTCGAGTCGCATCCGGGGCACGAGGTCGCCGCGCGCCAGATGCGCGGCGGATTCGGCGCGATGCTCTCGCTCAGGATCGCCGGGGGCGAGGCCGCCGCGAAGGCGTTCGCGGGCCGGCTGCGCGTCTTCAAGCGCGCCACCTCGCTCGGCAGCGTCGAGAGCCTCGCCGAGCACCGCGCGAGCGTCGAGGGACCGAACACGATGTGCCCGCCGGACCTGGTGCGGCTTTCCATCGGCATCGAGGACGTCGAGGACCTCGCCGCGGACATCGACCAGGCGCTCGGCTGATGGGCCTCCCGACTCCCGGCGCCCTCTTCGGCGCGCTCGCCTTCGGCGTGGTCGGCTTCGCCGCGTTCATGTACGGCAAGAAGCAGGCGCGCTTCAGCCCCATGGCGATCGGCGTCGCGCTGATGGTCTATCCGTACTTCGTGGAGCGCACCTGGCTCCTGTACGCGATCGGCGCCGCGCTCTGCGCCGGGCTCTACGTGTTCCGCGAGTGGTAGCGGCGGCCGCTCAGTAGCCGAGCCCGCGGCTCATGATCACCGCCACGAGCGGGATCAGCGCGGCGAGGTGCACCTCGATCATGATCAGCCGGCGCACGAGCCTGCGCTCCTCGTCGGGCACGCGCCACGCGGGGTCGCGCTCGAACATGCGGCGCCAGCGGATGAAGCGCAGCGTCGGCCACACCGAGATCACGCCCACCGCGAGGAAGAGCAGCACCTTCACGTAGACCGGCCACGCCGAGAGGTAGAAATCCGGGCCTTTCGCGCCCCACACGAGCCGCATGAACCCGGTGACGAGGGCCGCGATGGCGGAGCCGAAGAACCAGATGTCCACGCGGCCGAGCACCCGCACCGCGGTCGCGTCGAGCGTGCCGCGCATCATCATCGTCTCCACGACCAGGAACGAGAACAGCACGAACACCGCCGTGAAGTGCAGGTAGGCGAGGATGGCGTCGAGCCACATGCTCATCGTTTCGCGGCGAGGAAGCGCCCGATGCGCGCCACCGCCTCCTCGAGGTGCGCGATGGGCTGCGTGTAGGCGATGCGGATGTGCTTCTGCGGCTCGTTCGCGCCGAAGTCCTTGCCGGGCGTGAGCGCGACGCCGGCCTCGACCAGGAGCTCGCGCGCGAAGGCGAAGCTGTCGGGCGCGAGCCGCGAGGAATCGGCGTACACGTAGAACGCGCCCTGCGGCACCACGGGAATGCCGAAGCCGAGCGATCGCAGCGCGGGAACCAGGAAGCGGCGGCGGGCGTCGAGCTCCGCGCGCCGCTCCTCGAGGATCGCGAGGGTCTCGGGCGCGAAGCAGGCGAGCGCCGCGTGCTGCGCGACGGTCGAGGGCGAGATGTAGAGGTTCTGCGCGAGCACCTCGATCGCGCGCACGAGATCGGGCGGCGCCACCATCCAGCCGAGCCGCCAGCCGGTCATCTGGAAGTACTTCGAGAAGCTGTTGATGACGAGCACGTCCTCGCCCGCCTCGGCCGCGGTGCGCGCATCCATCCCGTAGGTGAGGCCGTGGTAGATCTCGTCGGCGAGGAGCGTGCCGCGCTTCTCGCGCGCGAGCGCCGCGAGGCCCTCGATCTCCTGCGGCGTCACGAGCGTGCCGGTGGGATTCGACGGGCTCGCCACCATCGCCATGCGCGTGCGCTCGCCCCAGTGGCGCCGCGCGAGGTCGGGGGTGAGCTGGTAGCGCGAGGCGGGCCCCACGGGAATGGCGCGCGGGACCGCGCCCAGGGTGCGCGCGAAGTGGCGGTTGCAGGGATAGCCGGGATCGGCGAGCAGGACCTCGTCGCCCGGATCGAGCAGCACGCCGAAGGCGAGCAGCAGCGCCGCGCTCGATCCGGCCGTGACGATCACGCGGCTCGCGGGAATGTCGATCCGGTAGCGCTCGGCATAGAAGCCCGCGATCGCCTCCCTCAGCGACGCGAGGCCCAGCGCGGACGTGTAGAACATCGGCGCCTCGTCGAGCGCCCGCTTCGCGGCCTCGACCACCGGGCGCGGGGTGCGGAAATCCGGCTCGCCGATCTCCAGGTGCACCACGTCCCTGCCGCGCGCCTCCACCTCGCGCGCGAGGGTCTGGATCTCCATCACCTCGAACGGCGCGATGTGCGCCATGCGCTGCGCGATGCGGGGGCCCCGGGTGACGTCGTTCATGCGTTCATCTTACCGAAGGTGCTCGTCCCAGAATTTCTGCAGCCGCTTGGCCGAGACCGGCAGCGGCGTGCGCAGCTCCTGCGCGAAGAGCGACACGCGCAGCTCCTCGATGAGCCAGCGGAACTCCTCGAGCTTCGGGTTCGTGCGCTCCGCCGCACGGTCCGCCTCGGCGCGGGCCTCGTAGTCCTGCCACAGCGCCTGCACGCTCGCCGCGTGCTTCGCGTCGCGCTCGGCGTTCGCGCGGTACTTCTGCAGGCGCAGCGCGTAGCCCTTGAGGTAGCGCGGGACGTGCTCGAGGCGCTCCCAGGGCGTGCGCGCGAGGAAGCCGGGATGGACCGTGCGGTCGCGCTGCGCCTTCACCTCCTGCGTCACGCGCCCCAGGGACGCCGATTGCGCGAGCGCCTGGACGAGCTGCTGGCTCGCCTCGCCGATCGCGCTCGCGTAGCGGATCGCCCCTTCGCTCACCGCGGGAAGGCGCGCCTTGGCGCGCTTCTTCTGCTCCTCGAAGCCCTTGCGGTCGCGCGGAGGCTCGTCCTCGCCGAGGAACGCGCGGTCGAGGATCGCGGCGACCAGGTCCTCGCGCAGCCTGTCCGCCGGGATCACGGCGTTGAACTTGAGCGCGAGCGCGTTGAAGCCGGGAAGCCCGCGCTCGAGGTTCTTCACCTGCTCCTTGAGCTCGATCGCGAGCAGCCGCTTCACGCCCTCGCGATGCGCCGCCTCGGCCTTGTCGCGCGTGTCGAAGAGGCGGATGGAGGCGCTCGCGCCGTCGTCCACCAGCGCGGGGTAGCCGGTGAGCGTCTGGCTGCCCCGCTTGAACGTCACCTGCGCGGGAAGCTCGCCGAAATCCCAGCCCGTGATGCCCTCGCGCTCCATGCCCGGCTTCGCTTTCGCGAGCGTGAGGCTCGCCGCCTCCCCGAGCCGCTGGCGCAGCTGCGCCAGGTCGCGGCCCATGGCGAGCTCGCGCTTCGCCTCGTCCACGACGCGGACGTTCATGCGCAGGTGCGGCGGCGGCTCCTCCTTCGGGAAGACGTCCGCATCGAGGCGCTCGCCGGCGATGCGCGAGGCGTAGGCGAGGACGGCTTCCCTCACCGTGGATCCCCGACCATCGCCGCGCTGCGGCATCGGGGCCGACGACCATTCGAGGAACCGCGTCACGTGCTCCGGCACCGGCACGAGCTGCGTGCGCACGCGCTTGGGGAGCGCCTTCATCGTCCAGGCCGCCTTCTCGCGGATCATCCCGGGCACGAGCCAGTCGATCGCCGCCTCGTCCACCTGGTTGAGGAGCGCGAGCGGCACGGTCATCGTGACGCCGTCCAGCGGGTGGCCGGGCTCGAAGCGGTAGGCGAGCGGGAACCTCGCCTCGCCCATCGCGAGCTCCTTCGGGAAGAGCTCCTCGGTGACGGACTCCGCGCCGTGGCGCATCACATCCTCGCGCGAGAGGAAGAGCAGCTTCGGCTCCTTGGCGCTCGCCGCCTGGTACCAGGCTTCGAACGAGCGCACGTCGCGCACGTCCTTCGGCACCCGCGCCTCGTAGAAGGCGAAGAGCGCGCGATCGTCCACGAGCACGTCGGGGCGCCGCGCGCGGTGCTCCAGCTCCTCGATCTCGCGGATGAGCGCGCGGTTGTGCGTCCAGAACGGGAGCTTCGACTCGAACTCGCCCGCCACGAGCGCGCCCTCGAGGAACACCTCGCGCGCCTTCGCCGGGTCGATCCGCGCGTAGCTCACCTTGCGCCGCGCGACGAGCACCAGGCCGTGCAGCGTCACGCTCTCGTAGGCGACCGCCTCGCCGCGCTTCGCGTCCCAGTGCGGCTCCACGCAGGCGCGATCGACGAGGTGCGACGCCGCCTTCTCGATCCACTCGGGCTCGACGCGCGCGACGTTGCGCGCGTAGACGCGCGTCGTCTCCTGCAGCTCGCCCGCCATGATCCAGCGCGGCCGGTTCTTCTTCAGGCCCGACCCCGGCCAGACGTGGAACTGCAGGCCGCGCGGCCCGCCGTAGCCGTCGCCCTCGATCGCCTTCATGCCGACGTTGCCGAGGAGCCCCGCGAGGAGCGCGCGGTGGACCTGCTCGTAGCTCGCGGGCGTCGCGTTCCCGCGGATGCCGAGCTCGGAAGCCATCTCGCGCAGCTGACCCGCGAGGTCGCGCCATTCGCGCATGCGGACGTACGAGAGGAAGTGCTCCCGGCAGGTCTCCTGGAGCTTGCGGTTCGACTTCTTGTGCTGGAACTCGGTGTCGAAGAACTTCCAGAGGTTGAGGAGCTGCAGGAAATCCGAGGACTCGTCGCGGAATTCCTCGTGCGCGCGGTCCGATTGCTCGCGCAGCGCTTGCGGACGATCGCGCGGATCCTGGATCGAGAGCGCGGCGGCGAGGATCACCATCTCGGAGAGGCAGCTGAACTCGCGCGCGGCGAGAAGCATGCGGCCGATGCGCGGATCGACGGGAAGCCGCGCGAGCTCGCGGCCGACGCGCGTGAGCTTTCGCTGGTCATCGATCGCGCCGAGCTCGAAGAGCTGCTGGTAGCCGTCGGCCACCTGCCGCGGCGTGGGCGCCTCGAGGAACGGGAACCCGTCGATGGGCCCGAGCTCGAGCGCCGCCATGCGCAGGATGACCGAGGCGAGCGAGGTGCGCAGGATCTCGGGCGTCGTGTACTCGGGACGCCCGAGGAAATCCCGCTCGGCGTAGAGCCGGATCGCGACGCCGCTCGCCACGCGCCCGCAGCGGCCCGCGCGCTGCCGCGCCGCCGCCTGCGAGACGGGCTCGATGCGCAGCTGGTCGATCTTCTGCCGCGGCGAGTAGCGCTTCACGCGCGCGAGGCCCGTGTCGATCACGTAGTGGATGCCGGGCACCGTGAGCGAGGTCTCCGCGACGTTGGTCGAAAGGACGATGCGCCGCTGCACGGAGCGCTCGAACACGCGGTCCTGCTCCTCGGCGGAAAGGCGCGCGAAGAGCGGCAGGATCTCCGTGTGCTTCGGATGGTCCTTGCGCAGCGCCTCGGCCGCCTCGCGGATCTCGCGCTCGCCGGGGAGGAAGACCAGGATGTCGCCCGAGCGGCTCTCGCGGCCGATCTCCTCCACCGCCTTCACGATGGCGTCGTTCATGTCGACCGGCTCGTCGTCCTCCTCCTCGCTCTCGAAATACTCGGGGCGATAGCGGACCTCGACCGGATAGGTGCGGCCGGAAACCTCGATCACCGGCGCGCCGCCGAAGAAGCGCGAGAAGCGCTCGGTGTCGATGGTGGCCGACGTGACGATCACCTTGAGGTCCGGCCGCGCATCGACGAGGCGGCGCAGGTACCCGAGCAGGAAATCGACGTTGAGGCTGCGCTCGTGCGCCTCGTCCACGATGATCGTGTCGTAGGCGCGAAGCCTGCGGTCCGAGTGCGTCTCCGCGAGGAGCACGCCGTCGGTCATGACCTTGATCACCGTGTCGGGGCGCGTCGCATCCTGGAAGCGGATCTTGTGGCCCACGAAGCCGCGCGGCGCGCCGGGCAGCTCCTGCGCCAGGCGATGCGCGAGGCTTCGGGCGGCGATGCGGCGCGGCTGCGTGCAGCCGATGAGGCCCGCTTCGCCGCGCCCGCTCGCGAGGCAGATCTTGGGGATCTGCGTGGTCTTCCCGGAGCCCGTCTCGCCGCACACGATGGTGACCGGATGCGCGCGGATGAGCTCGGCGATCCGGTCGCGGTGCTGCGCGATCGGGAGCTCGTCGGGGAATCGCAGGGGCGGCAGCGCCAGGCGGCGCGGGGCAGGGGCGGCGGGCATGGGGTCTGCGGAAACGATCCGCAAACGGCATTTTATCGGGACGCGGCATACTAGTTAGACGTCGTTCGGTGGCTTCGGCAAACATAGCGGATATGCTATACTGCGGTTGTGGCCTGGGCCGTCACCTTCTTCAGCGACCGCGTCGAGGCGGAGATCCTCGCCCTCGCGCCCGGATTAGTCGCTCGCTTCATCCGATATGCCGAGCGAATGGAGCTGTTCGGTCCAGACTTGGGAATGCCGCACACCCGCGCGATGGGTGGCGGTTTGTTCGAACTCCGGATCAAAGCCGCGGAGGGAATTGCGCGGGTCTCCTACTGCGCGGTCGTTGACCGTCGCATCGTCATTCTTCATCGATTCGTGAAGAAGTCGGAGAAGACACCGCCCAAGGAGCTCGAGATCGCGCGGCGCCGAATGAAGGAAGTGACATGACGAGCAGCCTCAAGCAGTTCAAACGACGCGCTCTCTCTCGCCCGGGCGTCAAGGCGGCCTACGACGCGTCTGCGGAAGAGTTTGCATTTCTCGACGAAGTGCTGAAAGCCCGGGCCGAGGCCGGGCTGACCCAAGCCGAGGTGGCCGAGCGCATCGGGACTACGCAATCGGCGGTGGCGAGATTGGAATCGGCCGAGCCCAAGCACTCCCCGTCCATAGCCACTCTGCAGAAGTACGCCAAGGCGCTTGGATACACCGTGCAATTGAAGCTGGTGAAAGAACGACGTCTAACAACGCGTTCGAGCGGACCGGGGAAGAATGCGGCCCGTAGCGGCGCGCACGGGAAATGATGCGCGCCGCTGCGGCAGATGCATTGTGGTCGGCCGCTCAACTCGGTCGTTAGACAGCTCCAAATGACGACGTGGCAAGCATTCCGACAG
>DATIVM010000283.1:0-2693 GCA_035465975.1 Usitatibacter sp. | reverse complement strand
CGAAGAGCTGCGGCACCTTCTTCGCGTTCATGTACTTGCGGATCGCCGCGTTGGGCGCCGTGCCGAGCGGCTGGAAGTCGAAGAGGACTTCCTCCTGCTCGACCAGCCGGCGTGTCGCCTCGACGGTCTTCGGCGGGCTGTAGCCGTCGTCGACGCTGACGAGGTTGAGCTTGCGGCCGTTGATCCCGCCCTGCTCGTTCACCATCTTGAAGTACGCCGCCTCGATGCGCCCGATGGTTCCGTAGGCCGAGGCCGGGCCGCTGTAGGGCATGGTCTGGCCGATCCTGATCTCCGTGTCGGTCGCGCCGGGATCGTATTTCTTCTGGGCGAACGCGGGGGCGGCCACGAGCGCCGCGGACAGGGCCAGCAAAGCCAGGGACTTGCCGTGTTTCATGTTCTCCTCCTCCAACTGCGGGAAATGCGGTGGACGAAGCCCGCGACGCCGCCGGGCGCCAGGTACATGAACAGGATCACCATGATGCCGTAAATCGCCCACGGCGCCGCACGGGAGATCCGGTCGGCGAGGTTGGGCACGAACTGGATGAAGAGCGCGCCGTAGATGGCGCCCTGCAGCGTGGCGAGGCCACCGACCACGATCCCGACCAGGAACGCGATCGAGAGGAACACGTTGAAGCTGTCGGGCGCGACGAACTGCACGGCGATCGCGCCCAGCGCCCCCCCGATGCCGGTGAACATGGCGCTCACGCCGAAGGTGAGCGACTTGTAGAGCGCGATGTCGATGCCCATGGCCTCGGCGGCGATGGGGTTGTCCCGGATCGCGACCAGGGCGCGGCCGATGCGCCCGCGCAGCAGGTTGCGCCCGAGCACGAACATCACGATCGCCACCGCCAGCGCGAAGAAATACAGCCACTGGTCGGCGTTGAGCGGGATGCCGGGCGGCGGATCGGGCTTGAGGATCGTGATTCCCTGCACGCCGCCGGTCCACTCCTCGAGCGCCTTGTGCTTGAGGAGCTGCGGCAGGGCGACCGCGAGCGCGAAGGTGGCGAGCGCGAGGTACGGACCCTCGAGGCGCAGCGCCGGAAGGCCGAAGAGGAATCCGGCCGCGAGGCAGGCCGCGGCCGCCACCGGCAGGGTCATCCAGTAGGGCACGCCGTAGCGGTCCATGAGGATCGCCGCGACGTAGGCGCCGATCGCGTAGAACGCGCCGTGCCCGAGCGAGATCTGGCCGTTGTAGCCGGTGAGGATGTTGAGCCCCACCAGCACGATCGCGTAGGCCATGACGAGCGTGAGCTGGAAGACGCTGAAGCCGCTGAGCACGAAGGGCAGCACGCACAGCACCGCCATGAGCGCCGCGAGCCCGGCCCACTTCCAGGGGGCGAGCGCGGCGCGCGGGAGGTCGCCGGCGGCCATGGCTAGACGCGCTTCACGAGCGTGCGCCCGAAGAGGCCGGAGGGCTTCACCACCAGCACCGCGACGATCACGAGCAACGCGACGGTGAGCTTGAGCTCCTGCCCGATCACGTAGGTGCCGAGGAGGTTCTCCAGCACGCCCACGAAGAAGCCGCCGAACACCGCGCCGAACGGGTTGTCGATGCCGCCGATCAGCGCCGCCGCGAACGCGTAGAGGAGCACGCCCGACATCATGTTCGGGTCGAGGAACACGATCGGCGCGACCATCATGCCGGCGGCCGCGCCGATGGCCGTGGCGAGGCCCCATCCCAGCGCGCGCATCCAGCCCACGCGGATGCCTGCGAGCCGCGCCGAATCGGGGTTCTGCGCCGCGGCACGCATCGCGAGCCCGAGCGGCGTGAAGCGGAAGAACGCGTAGATCAGCACCAGCACGCCGAGTGTCACGCCGATCGCGCCGAGGTCGTGCGACGAGATGTAGTGCTGGCCGAACAGCGGCTCCGAGGGAAACGGGCTCGGGAACGGCCGCACGGTGTAGCTGTAGATCCATCCGGCCACGCTGTTGAGGATCACCAGCAGCCCGATGAAGATCACCACCATCGAGAGCGCGGGCGCGCCGCGCACCGGCCGCAGCACCAGGCGCTCGATCGCGACCCCCGCCGCGAACGAGATCGCGAGCGTGAGCGCGAACGCGACCCAGTAGGGCAGCCCCGCCTGGATGAGGCTCCACGCGATGTAGGTGGAGAACATCGCGAGCTCGCCCTGCGCGAAGTTCACGAGGCGCGTGGCCTGGTGGATCATCACCAGCGCGAGCGCGAGGCTCGCGTAGATGCCGCCGGTGGCGAGGCCGGAAAGGAACTGGGCGAGGAAGGTTTCCATGGCCGTTCAGTAGCCCAGGTAGGCGCGGCGCACCGCCTCGTCGTCGCGCAGCGCCCGCGATTCGCCGCCCATCGCGATCCGCCCGGTCTCGACGAGGAACGCATGGTCCGCGAGCTCGAGCGCCATGGCGGCGTTCTGCTCGACGAGCAGGATCGCCACGCCCTGGTCGCGGTTGATGGCGCGCAGGATCCCGAAGATCCCGGCGACCACCTTCGGCGCGAGGCCGAAGGACGGCTCGTCGAGGAGCAGCAGGCGCGGATGCAGCATCAGCGCGCGCGAGATCGCGAGCATCTGCTGCTCGCCGCCGGAGAGCGTCCCCGCCTGCTGGCCGCGCCGCTCCTTGAGCCGCGGGAAATAGCCGTACATGCGCTCGATGTCCTCCGCGAGCGCGCGCTTGCCGCCCCGGGTATAGCCGCCCACCCGCAGGTTCTCCTCCGTCGTGAGGTC
>DATIVM010000282.1:0-5763 GCA_035465975.1 Usitatibacter sp. | reverse complement strand
TCTCCGCCTTGATCACGTCGCGCGCGACCGACTCGGCGCTGCCGAGGGCGTCCGCGAGCCCCAGGTCCACGCTGCGCGCGCCGGTCCACACCAGGCCCGAGAAGATCTCGGGCGATTCCTTGAGGCGCGAGCCGCGGCCGTCGCGCACCGCCTTGATGAACTGCTGGTGGATCTCCTCGAGCATCTTCTGCGCGTGCTCGCGCTGCGTCGGGTTCTCGGGCGCGAACGGGTCGAGGAAATCCTTGTTGTCGCCCGCCGTGTAGGCGCGCCGCTCGATGCCGAGCTTCTCCATCGCGCCGGTGAAGCCGAAGCTGCTGATGATGACGCCGATGGAGCCCACGAGGCTCGCCTTGTCGACGTAGATGCGGTCCGCGCCGGCGGCCACGTAGTAGCCGCCCGAGGCGCACAGGTCCTGCACCACGGCGTAGAGCGGGATGTTCGGGTACTTCTTCTTCAGCCGCTTCATCTCGTCGTAGATGTAGCCCGCCTGCACGGGGCTGCCGCCGGGGCTGTTGATCTGCAGCACCACGCCCTTGGTGCCGGGGTCCTTGAAGGCGCGGTCGAGGCCGCGGATGATGCGCTCGGCCGAGGCCCTGCCCTCGGGCGCGATGACGCCCTCGAGGTCCACGAGCGCCGTGTGCTTGCCGCTCATCGCGACCGCTTCCTTCTCGCCGCGGCCGATCCAGCCGAGCCACGCGGCGAGCACCAGGAACCAGAAGATGAGCCAGAGCAGCTTGAAGAGCGCGCCCCATTGCCGGGAGCGTCGCTGCTCGTCGAGCGCGCGGAGCGCGACCCGCTCGAGGACGGCGCGCTCCCATTGGGGCGGCGTGGGATCGGTCATGGACTGTCTTCCGGCGGCGCGGCCGCTTCGTCGATCAGATGAATCCGGCCGCCATCCTCGCGCGTGGGCAGCCGTTCGAGCGAGGCGCCGCGGCACGGGCCCGCCACGCACAAACCGGTGGCCGGCTGGAACAACGCACCATGCGTGGCGCACACCAAGTATAGCCCAGCCGCATCGAGGAACTCGCCGGGCTGCCAGTCGAGCTCGGTGCCCATGTGGGGGCAGCGATTCACGTACGCGTGGACCGCGCCGCCATGGCGCACCGCGAAGCCGGTGGGCGCGCCCTCCTCCGCGCGAAGCGCGAAGCGCACGCCGCGCCCGCCCTCGGCGAGCGCGCCCGCCGCGCAGATCACGCGTTCGCGCGCAGCCATCGGCGCAGGCTCTCGACGCTCGCGCAGCGCGCGAGCGCGGGGCGGGTCGCGAGGAGGTCCTCCGGATGCGCGCCGTAGGAGACGGCGACCGCGTCGATGCCCGCGTTGGCGGCGAGCTCCAGGTCGTGCGTGGTGTCGCCGATCATGAGCGCATGCCGCGGCTCGACGCCGGTCATCTCGAGGAGCATGAGGAGCATGTCGGGATGGGGCTTCGCGAAGCCCTCGTCGGCGCAGCGCGTCGCCTCGAACCAGCGGCGCAGGCCCGTCGCATCGAGCGCGCGCTCCAATCCCCGGCGCGCCTTGCCCGTCGCCACCGCGAGCCGCCGCCCGCGGCCGTGCAGCTCGGCGAGCATTCCCGGCACGCCCTCGTAGAGCGGCGCCTCGTGCTCGCGCGCGAGGAAGTGGTGGCGATAGCGCTCCGCGAGGCGTTCCCGGCCCTCGGCGTCGAGCTCGGGCACGACGCGGCGGAACGTGTCCGCCATGTTGAGCCCGATCACGAAGAGCGCCTCGGCGTCGCTCGGCACCGGCGCGCCAACGTCGCGGCACGCGGCCTGCAGGCTCGCGGCGATGACGCGCGTCGAATCCATCAGCGTCCCGTCCCAGTCGAAGACGACGAGCTCGTAGCCGCTCATGCCGGCGCCTCCACCAGGAACCGGTCGCGGAAGCGCGCGAGATCGGGCGGCAGCGGCGAGCGCAGCGCCAGGCGCTCGCCGCTCACCGGATGGTCGAGCTCGAGCGAGGCGGCGTGCAGGAACATGCGCTTGAGGCCCTCCTTGCGCAGCCGGCGGTTCAGCTCGAAATCGCCGTAGCGGTCGTCGCCGAGGACCGGATGGCCCAGGTGCGCGAGGTGCACGCGGATCTGGTGCGTGCGGCCGGTGAGGAGCTCGGCCTCGAGGAGGCTGAATTCGGCGCCGCGCGAAACGCGACGGAACACGGTCTCGGCCGCCTGCCCGCTCTCGGACACGGAGACGCGCTTGCCGCCTTCGGCCGCGGGGCGCGAGGCGAGCGCGAGCCGCACGTGCTGGCGCTCGTTGCGGAAGCGTCCGCGCACGCCGACGAGGTAGCGCTTGTCCATCGCCCGCGTGCGCATCATCTCGTGCAGCGCGATGAGCGCCGAGCGCTTCTTCGCCACCAGCAGCACGCCGGAGGTCTCGCGGTCGAGCCGGTGCACCAGCTCGAGGAAGCGCGCCTCCGGGCGCATCGAGCGCAGCGACTCGATCACGCCGTGGGCGATGCCGCTTCCGCCGTGCACCGCGATGCCCGACGGCTTGTCGATCGCGAGGAGCGCCTCGTCCTCGTAGAGGATGGGCAGCCGGAAGTGCGGCGCGGGAACGTCCGATTCGCGCTCGGCCACGCGCAACGGCGGGATGCGGATGCGGTCGCCGGCGGCGACCCGGTCGGAGGCGGCGACGCGGCGGCTGTTCACGCGCACCTCGCCGCTCCGGAGGATGCGGTAGATGCGGCTCTTCGGCACGCCCTTCAGGCGGGCGATGAGGTAGTTGTCGATGCGCTGCCCGGCCTCGTCCTCGCCCACGTCGATCCAGCGCACCGAGGGGGCGGCGCCGTGCGCCGCTTTGCCTTCGGTCGCCATCCGTATATACTATATGTAGTTGATTTCCAAGCCGGAGAGCCTGAGGGCCCCTGCCGGAGGTCGGCTTCGCAAGGAGGGCGCCCGCGATGCGGCGCCCGGGCAGGCCAACGTCGCTCGCCTGCGAGACCAAGCAGCGATGGTAAACGAATCACACGCGCTCGACGCACCACCGATTCCACGCCTCTGCGCGCCTCGTGCACGCAGGAGCCAGACGAAGAACACCAGAAATCGTCCCTTCCGCTCACTTGCCAGTGACGCCGCCAAGAACCGACTTCTGAAGTCACTCGTCGCCCGGGCCGGGCCGACGCGTCCCCTCATGGGGATCGCAACATCGAATCCGGACCCTCTTCCGTGTTTCGAGCGCGGGAGAAAGAAACCATGAAGCGCATGCTTTTCAATGCGACCCAGGCGGAGGAACTCCGGGTCGCCATCGTCGACGGCCAGAAGCTCGTCGACCTCGACATCGAGACCACCGGCAAGGAACAACGCAAGAGCAACATCTACAAGGGGGTCATCACCCGCGTCGAGCCCTCCCTCGAGGCGGTGTTCGTCGACTATGGCGCCGAGCGCCACGGCTTCCTCCCCTTCAAGGAGATCGCCAAGCAGTACATGGTGAACGCCGAGGGCGGCGAGTTCGGCCGCTCGAAGATGGCGACCCAGCTCAAGGTCGGGCACGAGATGATCGTCCAGGTGGACAAGGACGAGCGCGGCAACAAGGGCGCGGCGCTCACGACCTACATCTCGCTCGCCGGCCGCTACCTCGTGCTGATGCCCAACAACCCGCGCGGCGGCGGAGTGTCGCGCCGCATCGAGGGCGAGGACCGCAACGAGCTGCGCGAGGTGATGGACCAGCTGCAGGTGCCCGACGGCATGAGCCTCATCGCGCGCACCGCCGGCATCGGCCGCTCCGTCGAGGAGCTGCAGTGGGACCTGAACTACCTCCTCCAGCTCTGGAACGCCATCGAGAAGGCGGCCGAGGAGGAGAAGGGCCCGTGCCTCATCTACCTCGAGTCGAGCCTCGTGGTGCGCGCGATCCGCGACCTCTTCCAGCCCGACATCGGCGAGATCCTGGTCGACACGACGGCGATCTACGAGCAGGCCCTTTCGTTCATGAGCACGGTGATGCCGGCCAACGTGAACAAGGTGAAGCTCTACAAGGACGACATCCCGCTCTTCTCGCGCTTCCAGATCGAGCACCAGATCGAGAGCGCCTACCGTAGGGACGTGACGCTGCCCTCGGGCGGGGCGATCGTGATCGACCACACCGAGGCGCTGGTCGCGATCGACGTGAACAGCGCACGCGCCACGCGCGGCCACGACATCGAGCAGACCGCGTTCAACACGAACCTGGAAGCGGCCGACGAAGTCGCCCGGCAGCTGCGCCTGCGCGACCTGGGCGGGCTCATCGTGATCGACTTCATCGACATGGAGAGCGCGAAGAACCAGCGCGAGGTGGAGAACCGCCTGCGCGACGCGCTCCGCCACGACCGCGCCCGCGTGCAGATCGGCAAGATCTCGCGCTTCGGGCTCCTCGAGCTCTCGCGCCAGCGCCTGCAGCCCTCGCTCGAGGAAACCACGCATTCGCCCTGCCCGCGTTGCCACGGCACCGGCTACATCCGCGACACCGCCTCGACCGCGCTGCACGTGCTGCGCATCCTCCAGGAGGAGGCGATGAAGGAGAACACGGCCGCGATCCACGCGCAGGTTCCCGTGGACGTCGCGACCTACCTCCTCAACGAGAAGCGCTCGGAGATCTTCGCGATCGAGGCGCGCCTCAAGGTCCACGTGCTGCTGATCCCGAACCCCGCGCTGCAGACGCCCAACTACCACGTCGAGCGGCTGCGCCACGATTCGCCGCTGCTCGACGCGCAGACGCCGAGCTATGAGCTGGTCACGGTCCCCGACGAGGAGCCGGTCGGCATGCCGACCAAGGCTCCCGAGGTGCGCGCGCCGCGTCCCGAGCCGCTGGTGAAGGGCATCCGCCCCGAGCAGCCCGCGCCGATGGCCGTGGAGCAGCCGATCGTGTCGCCGCGGCCCGCGCCACAGGCGCCCGTCGCCGCCGCGGCGAGCGCCGCGCACGAGGAGAAGCACGGCCTGCTCGACATGCTGTTCGGGTGGCTGCGCAAGCCCGCGGAGCCCGCGCCCGCTCAAGCGCCGCGCGCCGCCGCAACGCCCACGCCCGCGCTGGAAGAGAAGAAGCCCGCCCGCGAAGGGCGCGGGCACGAGCGCGGCCGTGGCGGCGAGCAGCGCCGTGACGGGCGTCGCGGCGAGGGCCGTCGCGGCGAAGGCCGCGCTGAAGGTCGTGGCGAAGGCCGTGGCGAGGCCCGGCGCGGCGAGCCGCGCCAGGAGCGCCGTCCGGAAGGACAACCGCGCGGCGAGGCGAAGCCGGAGGCGCGCGAGCCCCGTGAGGCCCGTGAGCAACGCGAGCCCCGGGAAGCCCGCGAGCCTCGCGAAGCCCGTGAGCAACGCGAGCCCCGCGAAGCCCGCGAAACCCGCGAACCGCGCGAGGCTCGCGAGCACCGTGAGCCGCGCGAGCCCCGCGAGCCGCGCCAGGGACAGCGTCCGGCGCGTCCGGCGGAGACCCCTCGCGCCGAGCCGGTCGAGGGCGCCGTGCGCGCCGAGGGACAGCCCCCGGTGGGCGCGCCGCAAGCGGCGGAAGGCGCCGAAGGCCCGGCGGGCGGCCGCCGTCGTCGTCGCGGCCGGGGCCGGGGTGGCGAGCGCGGGGAGCGTCCGCCGCGTGAAGGCATGACGGGTGCGCCGCGCGCCGAAGGTGAAGGCCCGGCGCCGGTGCAGCCCCCGTCATACCGCGAGGAGCAACCGCAAGAGGAGCCGCGTGGCGAACCGGCGCGCGCCGCGGAAATACGCCACGAAGAGCCGCGCCACGAAGAGCCGCGCCACGAAGAGGCGCGCCACGAAGAGCCGCGTCGCGAGGAACCCGTACAGGCAACCCTTCCGCAGAT
>DATIVM010000281.1:0-13823 GCA_035465975.1 Usitatibacter sp. | reverse complement strand
AAGCGCTCGAGGCGGCGCAGCCCGTCCCCGGCGCGTGCGCGCGCCACGTGCTCGAGGTAGCGCCCCGCCGTGAGCAGGAAGACGAACATCGTGATCGAGTCGAAGTAGACGGCGCCCGAGCGCGTCCACGTCGCCGTGGCGCTCGCCGCGAACGCGGCGGCGATGCCGAGCGCGACCGGCACGTCCATGCCGAGCGCGCGGTGGCGCAGGCTGCGCCACGCGCCGGCGAAGAACGGCCACGCGGAGTAGGCGAGCACCGGAAGCGTGAGGACCAGGCTCGCCCAGTCCATGAGCCCCTGCAGGTCCGGGGCGATCTCGCCGCTCGCCGCCACGTAACCGGGCACGGCGTACATCATGACCTGCATCATGCCGAGCCCCGCAACCGCCAGGCGGCGCAGCATCGCGCGCCGCTCCTTCGACTCGAGCGCGGCGAGGCGTCCGGCCTCGAAGGGCCACGCCGCGTAGCCGTAGGAACGGATCGCGGCGAGCACGTCGCTCAGCTTCGCGCGGGACGGATCCCAGCGCAGGAGGGCGCGCTTCGAGCCGTAGTGCGTCCTCGCGGAGACCACGCCCGGGACGCGCTCGGCCACCTGCTCCACGAGCCACGCGCACGCGGTGCAGCGCATGCCGTCCACGAGGAGCGACGCCTCGCGCTCGCCGTCGCCCGCGTCGCGCGCGAAGCGCTCCTGCAGCGCCGGCTCGTCGTAGAGCCGCAGCTCGTCGGATGCGGGACGCTCGGCCGGGCGCGGCGCTCGCGCCTCGCGCAGCCGGTAGTAGTCGTCGAGGCCGCCGCCGGTGATCGCGCGGCTCACCGCCTCGCAGCCGGCGCAGCAGAAGGCGCGCCACGTCCCTCCGGCCTCGAAGCCGAACGAAGTGCCGGCCGGAACGGGCAACCCGCAGTGGAAACAGTCGGTCGCCGCGCCGGGCAGCGCGGGGGGCGCGGCCGCGAACACTCAGTAACCGTCGCCTTCGTGCGCGACCTGCTGGTGCAGCATGAGCTGGTCCATCATCGCGTCGGTGAGCTCGACGCGGCAGGCGAGGCTCGTGTTGCGCCTGCGCATCTCGTGCATCGCTTCGCGCATCAGCTTGTCGTGCAGCACCATGAGGCTGCGCTGCTCGGCGGGATCCGTGGCGAGGCGGATGCGGTCCATCTTCTCCTGCATGTTCTCCACCCGCGCCTGCAGGCCCGCGGCCGCGGGATCGGAGGCGCAGGCGCCGGTCGCGGCGGCCGCGGCGGGAAGCGCCGCGAGGGCCGCGGCGGCAAGGGCGATGCGAATCGGCGTCTTCATGCTTTCCTCCAGCGGGCGGCGGCGCGCCTCAGCGGCACACCAGGACCGGAACCTTCGAATGGGTGAGGACCTTGTTGGTCTCGCTTCCCACGACGAGCCCGGCGATGCCCTTGCGGCCGTGGGAGGCCATGCAGACGAGGTCGCAGCCTTCCTTCGCGGCGAGCGCGATGATCGCCTCGTAGGGATGCTCGGCGAACACGTGCTGGGTGCGGGCGGCGACGCCCTTCGAATGGGCGTACTCCAGTCCGGGCTTCAGGCGCGCGGCGGCGCGCTCCTCCGCGGTGGCGGTGTAGACCGCCGGCGACTCCACGCCGACCACGGTCTCCGTGGGGAACGCGTGATAGGGCGGGGACGCGGTGAAGACGGTGACCCGCGCCTTCACGGTCGAGGCGAGGTCGATGCCGGCGCGAACCGCCTTGTCGGAGAGCTCGCTGCCGTCGGTCGGGATCAGGATGTGCTTGTACATGTCGGTGCCTTCCGGGGGGTCCGTCGCATGGACCCATTCTTCACGCCGCCGACCCGCGCGGTTTGACCGAAATCAAGCGCCCGAAGGTGCTATGTTGGAGCGATGCCGACCGCGCCCATGCCCGCCGCGTTCCTGGGACACGGCAGCCCCATGAACACGCTCGCGGAGAACCGCTACACGGCGGCCTGGCGTGCGTTCGGCGCCTCGCTCCCCGCGAAGCCGCGCGCGGTGCTGGTGCTCTCCGCCCACTGGTACCTCAACGCGACCGCCGTGACGGCCATGGCGCAGCCGCGCACGATCCACGATTTCTACGGCTTCCCCGACGCGCTCTTCCGGTTCCGCTATCCCGCGCCCGGGTCGCCCGAGGTGGCGCGCGAGGTGGCCGAGGCGCTCGCGCCCGAATGGGTCGGGCTGGATGCGGAGACCTGGGGCCTCGACCATGGCGCCTGGTCGGTGCTCGCGCATGTCTTTCCCGAGGCGGACGTTCCCGTGGTGCAGCTCTCGATCAACGCCGCGAAGAAGCTCGAGGAGCACATGGCGCTCGGCGCGCGGCTCGCGGCGCTGCGCCGGCGCGGCGTGCTGGTGCTCGGGAGCGGGGACGTGGTGCACAACCTGCGCCGCATCGATTTCCACCGGCCCGACGCGGCCTACGACTGGGCGTCGCGGTTCGACGCGGCGGCGCGCGACGTGATGACGCGCGATCCGTCCACCCTCGCCGCGCTCGCGCGGCACGCCGACTACGCGCTCGCGGTGCCGACGCCGGAGCACTTCCTGCCGCTCGCCTACCTCGCCGGGATCGCGAGCGCCGAGGGCACCTGCGCCGAGGTGCTCGTCGAGGGTTGCTCGCTGGGCTCGATCTCGATGACCTGCTATACGCTCGGCGCGAACGTGCCCGGCTCGGTCCGCGGCGAAGCCGCGGCGGCGCGCCTGCCCGACCCCTCGATCGTTCCTTCCGAGGACACGAACACCTGACAGGCCCGAACCCCGGCCGTGGTCCACCCCAACTACAGCGTCGCGAGCATCGCGATCACGGCGGCGGCCATGACGCCGGTGGAGATCCATCCGAGCACGAGGAGCCGGCGCTTGACCACGAACGGCCCCATCACGTCGGGCTTCACCGCGAGCAGCATCATCACCACCATGATCGGCACGGCGATGACGCCGTTCACCACGGCGGCCGCGATGAGCGCCTTGATGGGATCGACGTTCGTGAAGTCCACCGCCACGCCGATGAAGGTCGCCGCGGCGAGGATGCCGTAGAAGCCGCGCGCCTCGAGCAGCGGCAGGCCCAGCCCGATGGGCCAGCGGAACGATTCGGCGACGGCGTACGCGGCGGAGCCCGCGAGCACCGGCACCGCGAGGAGCCCCGTGCCGATGATGCCGGCGGCGAAGAGCAGGAACGCGAGGTCGCCCGCGATGGGGCGCAGGGCCTGCGCCGCCTGCTCCGCGGTCTCGATCGAGGTGACGCCCTGCACGTGCAGCGTCGCCGCGGTGGTGAGCATGATGCACAGCGCGATGCCGTTGGAGAACAGCATCCCGATCCAGGTGTCGAGCTTGATGCGGTCGAGGTGGTGCGCGGCCTGCTCCGGCGCCTCGCGCAGCGGCTCGTGGCCCGGCGTGGCGCGCTGCTCCTCCACCTCCTGGGAGGCCTGCCAGAAGAAGAGGTAGGGGCTGATGGTGGTCCCGAGCACGGCGACCAGCGTCGCGATGTAGTCGGCGCGGAACTGCGGCTTCGGGAAGAGCGCCGCCATGGTCGCCTCGTTCCACGGCACCTCGACCGCGAACACCGCCGCGACGTAGGCGAGGAGCGAGAGCGTCATCCACTTGAGGAGCGGCGCATAGCGCGGGAACGGCACGAAGATCTGCAGCACGAGCGAGAGCAGCGCGAAGAACACGATGTAGATCTCGCTCACGCCGCCCACCAGGAGCTGCAGCGCGTTGCCCATCGCGCCGAGGTCCGCGGCGATGTTGACCGTGTTCGCGAAGAGCAGCAGGCCGACGATGGCGTGCAGCAGCCAGCGCGGATAGTGGTCGCGGATGTTCGCCGCGAGCCCGTGGCCGGTCACCCGCCCGATGCGCGCCGAGACGATCTGGATGCCGATCATGAGCGGCGTCGTGAGGAGCACCGACCAGAGGAGCCCGAAGCCGTACTGCGCGCCCGCCTGCGAATAGGTCGCGATGCCGGAGGGATCGTCGTCCGCGGCGCCGGTGATGAGGCCGGGCCCGAGGCGCTTCAGCAGGGGGACGCGTTCCTGTTCTCGCGGCAGCATGCCGCGAGCTTACCATCGCCCCCTTGCCGGTCCCTTGCGCGGACGGGCGCTACAGGCCCCGGCCGATCGCCCTCACCAGCCGCAGCGTGAGCCACGCGGCATAGAGGTAGAAGACCGCGGCGAGCACCGGGACGTCGAGGACGCGCGGGCCCGACTTGAACTGCATGAGCAGGCTCGCCGCGAGGTACAGGCCGAGGGTCACCAGCGCGAGCGAGACGCGGCTCGAGCCCTGGATCACGAGGTTCGAAAGGTCCGGGAGGCCCTCGGGCTCGATCTTGAAGCGCAGGCCCTCCTCGCGCAGGCGCCGGATCGAGCTCGCGAGCATGCGCTGCCACTCGGTCGCCGCCACCGCCGCCTCGTACTTGAGGCGCTGCGTCTGCACCTGCTCCGGCATGAGCGCCGTCTCCATCACCTCGCGCGAGCGCTCGCTCAGCGAATCGAGGACGCTGAAGTCGGGATCGAGGAGGCGCACGGTGGCTTCCACCAGCACCAGCGCGCGCGCGAGGACCAGCAGGTGCAGCGGCACCGCGAAGTTCTGGCCGCGCGTGGCCGTCACGAGCTGCGCGAACGCCTCGCCGATGGACCATTCGCCGATCGGGCGGCGCGAGTAGTCGGACATCAGCGCCGCGACCGCCGGACGCAGCTTCGCGCGGTCGGCGGCCTTGGAGAGCATGCCGAGCTCGAGCCAGGAATCGAGCACCCAGTCGGTGTCCTGCTCCGTGAAGGCGAGCATGAACGAGGCGAGCGCCTGGCGCGTCGTCCGGTCGATGCTGCCGATCACGCCGAAGTCGTGCAGGCCCAGGCGGCACTGCTCGGTGACGAAGATGTTCCCGGGGTGCGGGTCGCCGTGGAAATAACCCATCACGAAGAACATGTGGACGTAGGCGTCGATCAGGTTCTGCGCGAGCTCGGCGCTGCGCCGCCGGTTGCCGTGCTCGTCGATGCGCTTGCCGAAGAGGCGCGTCACCACCATCACGGTCTCGGTGCACAGGTCGTCCACCACGTCGGGGACCTCGATGGCGGGCCAGTCGTGGAACTCGTCGTGGAAGCGGCGCACCGCGCGCCCCTCCTCGCGCAAATCCAGCTCCTTGCACAGGTTCTGGTGCACCTCGCGCACGATGTCCTCGGCCTTGTAGTACGAGAGGACCGGCGAGAAGTGGGTGAGGAAGCGCACGATGCCCGCGAGGATCTTCATGTCGCGGTTCACCTGCGGCTTCACGCCGGGACGCAGAACCTTCACCACCACCTCCCGCCCGGAGAACGTGCGCGCGCCGTGCACCTGGGCGACCGAGGCCGCCGCGAAGGGCTCGGCGTCGAAGCGGATGAAGAGCTGGGCCACGGGGCGGCCGAACGCCTTCTCGATCGCCGCGATCGATTCCTCCGCGGGAAACGGCTTCACCTTGTCCTGGAGCTTCTGCAGCTCCGCGAGGTACTCGGCGGGGAAGAGGTCGGCGCGCAGGCTCAGGTGCTGGCCGAGCTTCACGAAGCTCGTGCCGAGATTCTCGAGGAGCCCGGCGAAGCGGCGCGCGGGCGACGGGCGGCGCACGAGGCCGAGCCTCCAGAGGAGGAGCCACGTGAGGTAGCCCGAGATGCGGAACACGATCTGGAAGAAGCGCCCGATGGCGCCGCCCGTGGGCGCGGCCTGCCGTGCCGTGGCGGCGCGGGCCGTGCGGTCGCCTGCGAATCCGAGTCTCATGCGCGTGTTCCTTCCCTTGTCTCTGAGGCACGCGCGCCCGATTCCGTTCCCCGCGCGAGGCGCGGCGTCGGCTTCGTCCGACAGGTGCGGGAGCGGCGCGCGCCTCAGCGCGACGCGGAAGGGACCGCGCGCTTCGCGGATTCTCCGGGGGGCGCCTGCGGCGGCGCGGGCGGCGCCGGCTGGAAATCCGCATCGCCGAGCTGCCACAGCGCGAAGGAATAGATGTCCGCGAGCTCCTCGTCGCGGCGAAGCCGCGCCCCGCCCCGGGGGGCATCGAGGCGCAGCAGCACGGGCTTGCCGCTGGTGGAGGCGCGCTCGAGGCGCGCGGCCATGCGCGCGGCCTGCGCGAGCGCCTCGCCCGGATCGCCGGCGGCGACGCTCAGCATCACGGCCGGATACGGCATCCCTTCGCGCACCTGCTGGTAGGGCGAGAGCGTGAGGAGGCGCTCCCGGTCCGCCGTGCTCGCGAGGGAACCGAACTCGGGCAGCCGCGCGCGTCCCGCCGCGCTCGCCCCGAGTGCCGCGAGGTCGAGCATCGGATCGCGCGCGATCACGGCGGCGAAGAGGTCGGGCCGGCGCACCAGGGCGCCCCCCACCGGGATCGCGCCCGCTTCCGTGCCCTCGACGGCGAGCCGGTTGTTGTTGGTGAAGCCGTAGCGCTCGAGGAATTCGCATGCGGCGACGAAATCGGCGATCGTGGTCGCCTTCGCGGCGCCCCGTCCCGCCTGGTGCCAGCGCTCGCCGTACTCGCCTCCGCCGCGCAGGTGCGCCACCGCGAACACGCCGCCGCGCTCGAGCCACGCGAGGCGCGCCGCGTCGAACACCGGCGACGAGGGATCGCCGTAGGCGCCATATCCGACGAGGAGCGTCGGGTTGTCGCCGGTGAGGCGCGTGCTCCTGCGGTAGAGGAGCGTGATCGGGATGCGCGCGCCGTCGGCCGTGGGCGCGTAGAGCCGTACCTCGTCCATCGACGAGTAGTCGGCGCCCGACGGCGGCGCGAGCTTCGTGTCGCGCAGGTCGCCGGTGCGGGCGTCCACTTCCGCCACTTCCGGCGCGCGAGTCCACCCTTCCATGCGCAGGATCGCGCCGTTGCGCCGCGGGTCGGCCACGATCTCGGTGATCGCCATGTCGTAGGGCAGGCGCAGGAACTCGCGCGACCCCGCGCCGAGCAGGCCCAGGTGCACGCGCTCGAGCCGGTCGACGCCCGCCACCATGGTGCGCAGGTAGATGGCGTCGCGCGCGAGGCCCATCGCGACGATCGCCGCGTCGCCCTCGGGCACCACGAGGCGCGCGCGCCCGAGGTCGTCGGCCGAGGCGGCGACGCGCAGCACGCGCCGGTTCGGCGCCTCGCGCTGCGAGAGCAGATAGAGGTCGTCGCGCCACGCATCGATCTCCACCACGCCGTCGGAGACGGTGGCGATCTCGTGCCAGCGCGGCCGGCCCGCGGCGAGGTCCTTCTGCAGCGTGACGTGCACCGCGACCGGCTCGCCGGGCGCCGCGCGCACCACGGCGAACGCGTAGCGCGATTCGCGCGGCAGCACGAGCCACGACTCCGCCGCCCCGGGGATGTCGCGCGCGCCGCCCACGCCCGGGGCGAACACCACCTCGTCGCGCGCGGTCTCGCGGCCCAGCACGTGCCGGTAGATGCGCGCGTTCGCCTCGGGCGAGCCCTCCGGCAGCCTCGAATAGTAGAAGGCCTTCCCGTCCGGCTGCCACGCGAGGTGGCGGTTGGGGCGGGTGCGGTCGATCTCGAACGGCAGGTCGCGCCCGTCGTCCACGCCGGCGACGTGGAGCAGCGTCTCCGCGCCGGCGCGCGACATGCCGAAGGCGACATGGCGGCCGTCGGGCGAGGCGGAATACCAGTCGATCGCCGCGTCCTCGCCGCCGTCGGGGCGCGCGCGCGGGTCGACGATCACGCGCTCGGCGCCGGCGAGGCCCTCGCGCATGCACAGCACCGCGCTCGGCGCGCCGGGTGGCGTCTTGAGGTAGAAGACGCGGCCCGCCTCCATCCGGATGTCGCGCACGGCGGTGCCCGCCTGCGAGAGCGCGCGCACGCGCTGCAACAGCGCGGCGCGGCCGGGGATCCGATCGAGGGCCTCGCGCGCGCGTTGCGACTGCTCCTGCAGGAATGCGGCGCTGACGGGGCTCGCGCTCGGCGCCGCGGGCGGATCGGCCGCGTGGACGAGCGCCGCGGCGCATGCGGCGGCCGCGAGGAAACGAAGGGGCCGGGGCGCGCTCATGCGAGGGCCGGATCGAATTGCAGCGCTGCGAGCCGCGCGTACAGGCCGCTCTCCGACACGAGCGAGGCGTGCGTGCCGGTCGCCACGACGCGCCCGTGGTCCATCACGACGATGCGGTCGCTCGATTTCACCGTCGCGAGGCGGTGGGCGATCACGAGCGTGGTGCGCCCGCGCATCAGCCGCTCGAGCGCGAGCTGCACCGCCTTCTCGCTCTCGGCGTCGAGCGAGCTGGTCGCCTCGTCGAGGAGGAGCACAGCGCGGTCGGCGAGGATCGCGGGCGCGATGGCGATGCGCTGGCGTTGCCCGCCCGAGAGCTTCACGCCGCGCTCTCCGAGCGGAGTGTCGAGGCCGGCAGGGAGCTTCAGCACGAAATCGAGCGCGTTCGCCTGGAAAAGGGCTTCGCGGACCTCATCCTCGTCCGCTTCGGGACGCCCGTAGCGCACGTTCTCGAGCACGGTCGACGCGAACACCACGGGATCCTGCGCTACGACCGCCACCCTGCGGCGCAGTTCCCGCGGGTCGGCGTCGCGCGCGTCCACGCCGTCGAGGCGCACGCGGCCGCTCGTCGGATCGTAGAAGCGCAGCAGGAGCTGGAACACGGTGGTCTTGCCCGCGCCCGAGGGTCCCACGAGCGCGACCACCTCGCCGGGCTGCACGGCGAGCGACAGGCGCTCCAGCGCGGGCGTGGCGGGGCGCGAAGGGTAGAAGAAGGTGACGTCCTCGAAGGCGATGCGCCCGAGCGGCGGCGGAAGCGGCACGGGGCGGGGCGGGGGTGCGATGCGCGGCTGCGTCCCGAGGAGCTCGAGCAGGCGCTCGGAGGCGCCCGCCGCGCGCTGCAGCTCGCCGTACACCTCCGCCAGCACGAACGCGGCGTTCGCCACGATCACCGCGTAGAAGATGAACGCCGTCAGTCCGCCCGCGGTGAGGCGCCCCTCGAAGACGTCGTGCGCGCCGATCCACAGCAGCGCCCCCACCGAGCCGAAGGCGAGCACGATCACCGCGGCGATGAGGAGCGCGAGCTGGCGCGAGCGCTCGATCGCGGCGGCGAACACCGCCTCGACGCGCGCGCCGAACGCGGCGCTCTCGCGCGGCTCGTGCGCGAACGCCTGCACGGTGCGGATCTCGTGCAGCGTCTCGTCGACGTGGCTCGAGACGTCGGCCACCCGGTCCTGCACGGCGCGCGAGAGCCGCCGCACGCGCCGCCCGAGCAGCCCGATCGGCAGGAGCACCAGCGGCATGCAGGCGAGCGCGACGGCGGTGAGCTTCAGGCTGGTGAAGAAGAGCATCGCCACGCAGCCGGCGAGCGTGAGCGCCATGCGCAGCGCGTAGAGGAGCGTGCCGCCCATCACCGCCTCGATGAGCGTCACGTCGTTGGTGACGCGCGAGGAGACCTCGCCGGTGCGCGCCTCCTCGAAGAAGCCCGGCGAGAGCCCGAGCAGGTGGTCGTACACGCGCCGGCGCAGGTCCGCGGTGAAGCGCGCGCCGATCCAGTACACGTTGTAGACGCGGAACCAGGTGATCGCGCCGAGCGCGACGATGAGCGCGGCCATCGCCGCGAGGGTGGAATCGAGCAGCGCCTCGCGGCCCGCGCCGAAGCCCTCGTCGATCACGCGCTTCAGGCCCTGGCCGATCACGAGCACCATGGCGGCCGAAAGCGCGATCGCCACCGCGGTGACCGCGATGCGCGCGCGATAGGGCGCGAGCAGCCGGAAAAGCGGAAGGAGCCGGCGCAGCTCGGTGCTCCGCGCCCCTCAGCCGCCGCGCTTGATGATGGGCCGCGCGACGGTGCCCGACACCGTGAAGGCGCCGCGGTCCTGCGCGACCTGCGAGCGGATCTCGAGCGCGAGGCGCCCGCCGATGCCGCCGTTGGGGGCGAGCTCGACCCCGCCCGTGCCGCGCAGCACGCCGCCCTGCAGCGAGAGCTGGCGGTAGGCGGCGCGGTGCTCGCCCGCCGCGTATTCGCCCGCGAGCTCCGCGAACTTGGTCACGCCGGCGCGCTGGCCGGCGGCATCCGACTGCATCACCGCGACGAGGTCCACGTTGCTGATGGACCCTTCCGAGAGCTTGAAGCGGCCCTGCACGCTGGGCGCGTCGAACAGGGCCTCCGCGGTGGGCGCCTCGGCCGCGACGTTGAAGTTGCCGTCGAGCTTGCCGGTCACGGCGAGGTCGGGCGTGAACGCGTGCATCAGGTCCTTGGCGTTCATGTGCGACACCGAGAGGTCCGATTCGAGCCGCACCCCCGATTGCCAGTCGACCTTGAGCGTGCCGTTCACGTTGCCTTCGAGCACGTGCGCCTGGAATTCGGGGACCACGAGCTGGTTCGCGTCCACGGTGCCGTTGAGCGTCGCGTCCGCGATCGTGATCGGCGCGCCGACGGGCGGCGTCCAGTTGGACGCGTTGAAGGCGAACGTGTAGCCCTTCTCCGCCGGCCGCAGCTGCACGTTCCACCCGCCGCCCGTGCTGCGCAGGTTCGCCTGGGTGAGCGCGCCGTCGCGGCCGAAGCGAAAGTCCGCGTTGAACGGCGCGATGGCGGGCTTCACCTGCAGCGTCACGCCGTGCAGCGAGATCTCGGCGATGTCGCCCGCCTTGCCCTTGCCCTCGGGCGCGGCCCACGTCGGAATGCGGCGCACCGCCTCGGCGCTCAGCGACACGTTGTCCAGCTCGAGCCGGTTGATCGACGGCCGGTCGCCGAAGAGCGTGCCGATGTCCAGGTAGATCTGTCCGGTGGTCGCCTTGGCGTCGAGGACCTTGCCGACCGAGAGGTTCTCGAGGCTCAGGTGCGGCGTCGGGAAGACGCGGAACTTCACCGCGCCGATCGACACGTCGTCGTGCAGCCACACCGACATGGTGCGCTCGAGCTTCGCGGCGTAGGGACGCAGCGGGATCACGTGCAGCGCGCCGAAGCCGAGCACGAGCAGCGCGACCACCGAGATGAAGGCGGTCTTCGCCACGTTGCCGCGGCGGCGCGGCCGCCGCCGGCGCACCGGCGCCTCGGGCGCCACCTCGTCCGGCTCGACCCGGGTGCGCAGGATGTCGGCGATCTCGCGGGCCTTGCGCTCCTGCTCGGCCCGCACGCGCTCGTCCTCGTCGTGCTCGGCGCGCGCCTTGGCCTCCATGTATGCCTTGGCCTGCGCCTTGCCCTCGATCTCGGCGCGCTTGGTGAGGTCGGCCTCGAGCTCGGCCTGCACCTTGACGCGCGTATCCTCGGCGATGGTCTCCCGCGCACGCGCCTCGATCCGCGCGCGCGTTTCGGCCGCCTGCTTCGCCTTGCGCTCCTCCTCGAGGGTCGCCTGCAGCTCGCGCTCGCGCCGCTCGCGCTCCTCGGCCTCGATCTTCGCGCGCGCTTCCGCCTCGTACTTCGCGCGCCGCTCGGCCTCGAGGCGCTGCTCCGCGGCCTGCTGGTCGCGGGCGCGGGCGTCGGCTTCCTCCCGGGCGCTCCGCGCATCGGCCTCGGCGCGCATGCGAGCCTCCGATTCGGCCTTCGCGCGGGCTTCCGCCTCCGCGCGCAGCTTCGCTTCCCGCTCCGCCCGGGCCCGCGCCTCGGTCTCCGCCTTGGCGCGCGCCTCGGTCTCGGCGCGGGCGAGCGCCTCGCGCTCCTCGCGCAGCCGCTCCTCGAGCTCGGCCTTCGCCGCGAGCCGCGCCTCCTCGAGGATCTGCGCGCGCATCTCGTTGCGCGCCTTCTCCTCGAGCTCGTTCCTCAGCAGCTCCTCCATCTCGGAGCGGATGCGCGACTCGATTTCCTCCTTGAGGCGCGCCTTGAGCTGCTGCTCGGCGCTGGTCGCCTCCTTGGCCTGCTTCATCGCGGCCGCTTCGGCCTCCGCGCGCGCCTTGGCAAGGGCCTGCGCTTCCGCTTCCGCCCGCGCCCGCGCCTCGGCGAGCGCGCGCGCTTCCGATTCCGCCTTGGCGCGCAGCTCCGCGAGCCTGCGGCTCTCGGCCTCCTCCTTCGCCTTCTGCTCGGCGGTGAGGCGCGCCTGCTGCTCGGCGAGCGCCTTCCTGCGCGTCTCTTCCTCGCGCAGCTTCGTTTCGACCTCGGCCCTGGCGCGGTCCGCCGCTTCCTTCGCGCGGCGCGCCTGCTCCATCGCGTGCTGCTCGGCCTGCGCCTTCGCCCGCGCCTCGGCCTCGAGCTTGGCGCGCGACTCGGCCTCGGTCTTCGCGCGGAGCCGCGCCTGCTCGTGCGCCTGCTCGCGCGCCTTGCGCTCGACGTCCGCCTTCTCCTGCTGGCGGACGAGCTCGCTGATGTCGTTGGCCGCTCCCGGGACCACGCGCTGCGTGGCGGCGGGCATCTTGCCGGGCGCGGTGAAGTCGAAATCGTCCTCCTCCGCGAACGGGTCCGCCTCGTCCTTGCGCACCTCGAAGATGCGCGCGTAGCCGTCCCGCGTGAGGGTGTTGAGGGCCTTCTCGAGGGCGTTCTTCTCGAACTCGGACTTCTCCATGATCTGTCCGAAGTTCGACTTGCCGTCGATGAGCTTGAGGACCTTCATGAGGTCCTTGGAGAGCGAGGCCGATCTCTGGTTGACCTGCGTGATGCCCTTCGCGGTCTTGGTGAATACCGTGGTGCGATCCATCGACTCCCCGCTTGTTGTACTGCTCCCTGACCGCGCCAATAATGGCATGAATTCATGGCGTTGCAAAACGACGTCGGAGCCTTCCGACGAACGGTCGCGCGAACCGCGCGAAGGGTTCGTGGTCGGAAAGTTTCGTGCAAGCTGTCCACCCCGCCGCCATCCCATGCGTTGAAGGCACTGTGCCGGCAGGAAACGGCGGCCCGGCCCTCCTTCGGAAAGGCATCGCCATGCGCGCCTTCGCACTCCTTCTTCTCTCGCTCGCCGCGTTCGCCGTGCCCGCGGCGGCGCAGGAAATCCCCGGCCGCGTCGGCCGCATCGCCTGGATCGAGGGCGGCGTCGCGATCTACCAGGATCCCGACCGCGGCTGGGAAGATGCGTACGTCAACTGGCCGATCACCTCCGAGAACTCGGTGTGGACCGAGCCGGATGCGCGCGCCGAGGTGCAGGTGGCGGCCATCGCGTTGCGCATGGATGGCGCGAGCCAGCTCGACGTGTCTCGGCTCGACGACAATACGCTGGATGCCACGCTCGAGCGCGGCTCGGTCGCGGTGCGCATCCGCCACCTGCGGCCGGGCGAGCTCGTGCGCGTTTCCACCCCGCAGGCGAGCTTCCTGCTGCAGGCCGCGGGCCGCTACCGGCTCGATGCCGATCCCGACCGCGGCGAGTCGCGCCTCTCGGTGTTCGCGGGCGCGGCGCGCATGGAAACGGCGAGCGGCCGCGTTCCCGTCCCGCCGGGCGAATCGGTCGTGGTATGGGGCGAGGATCGTCCCGCCTATGCGTTCCAGGACGCCTACCTCACGGATTTCGACCGCTGGGCGATGGCGCGCGACGAGCGCTGGGTCGAGCGGCGCGCGCCCGAGTACGTCTCCTACGAGATGACCGGATACGAGGATCTCGATGCCTACGGGCAGTGGTCGCAGGATCCCGTGTACGGCGCCGTGTGGTTCCCGACGCGCGTGGCCGAGGATTGGGCTCCCTACCGCTACGGCCGATGGACCTACGTGCAGCCCTGGGGCTGGACCTGGGTGGACGCGGAGCCGTGGGGCTACGCGCCGTTCCACTATGGCCGCTGGGTGCACCTGCGCGACCGCTGGGCCTGGTGTCCCGGAAAACGAGTCGACCGGCCCGTGTGGGCGCCCGCGCTGGTCGGATTCATCGGCGGAGCCGGATGGAGCGCGAGCGTCACCGCGGGCGGCCCGGTGGTGGGCTGGTATCCGTTGGCGCCTTCGGAGCCCTACCGCCCGTGGTATCGCGCGAGCCGGCAGTACGAGCAGCGCGTCAACGTGACCATCGTGAG
>DATIVM010000280.1:0-22713 GCA_035465975.1 Usitatibacter sp. | reverse complement strand
ATGCCGGGCGTGAAGCAGCGCACGTACTCGGCCCACGCCTCGGGCGCGAAGGGCGCGAGCCCCGCGCTTCCCGAGCCCATCTTGGCGGGCAGGATGAGGTCGATGGCGTTGCCGATCATGCGCTCGGGCACCGGCGCGGGCAGGATCAGGAAGAACCAGTGCCAGTAGGCGCGCGCGAACGCCTCGTCGGTCTGCTCGTACATCGCGAGCGTGGGCGCGATGTCGAGCACGGCGACCTTGATCACGCGGTCGGGGTGGTCGACGCACAGGCGGTGCGCCACGCGCCCGCCGCGGTCGTGCCCCACCAGCAGGAAGCGCTCGTGCCCGAGCGCGCGCATGAGCTGCACCTGGTCCGCGGCCATCGCGCGCTTCGAATAGGGCGCGTGGTCGGGCGTGCTCGGGGGCTTGCCCGAATCGCCGTAGCCGCGCAGGTCCGCGGCGACCACGTTGTAGCGCTCCGCGAGCCGCGGCGCGATCCCGTGCCAGATGGCGTGGGTCTGCGGGTATCCGTGGAGCAGCAGGAGGGCGGGCCCCGCGCGCGGCGGTCCGATCACGGCGTGGATGTCGCAGCCCGGGGTGTGCACGAGCGCGCGGCGGAAACCGGGAAAGAGCATGGCTATCGCGACGTGGCGGGGGAGCCTTCGGCGAGCAGCGCGCGAAGATCCCCCTTCACCACCTTGCCGTAGTGGTTCTTCGGCAGGCGCTCGACGAAGCGGTACTCGCGCGGGCGCTTGAAGCGCGCGATGTGCTCGAGGCAGAGCCGGTCGAGCTCCGCGGTACCGGGCGGCTCGCCGCGCGCGACCACGAACGCGACGACGCTCTCGCCCCATTCCGGGTCCGGGCGCCCGACCACCGCGCACTCGGCGACGCGCTCGTGGCGCAGCAGCACCTCCTCCACCTCGCGCGGATAGATGTTCGAGCCGCCGCTCACGATGAGGTCCTTGCTGCGGTCCCTGAGCGTGAGGAAGCCGTCCTCGTCGAAGCTCGCGAGGTCGCCGGTCCAGAGCCACCCGTCGCGCAACGCGGCGGCCGTCGCGGCGGGATTCCTCCAGTAGCCCGACATCACCACGTCGCCGCGCACGCACACCTCGCCGATCGCGCCGGCGGGAAGGACGCGGCCTTCCTCGTCGCGCACCGTCACCTCGACCGCGCTCTGCGGCAGGCCCACCGAAGCGAGGCGCGCGAGGTGGCGCGGATGGCCGCGGTCGGCGTGGTGGCGCCGGGAGAGCGCCGTGATCGTCATCGGGCTCTCGCCCTGCCCGTAGATCTGGGCGAGGCGCGGCCCGAGCGCGCGCGTGGCGAGCTCGAGGTCGGCGAGGTACATGGGGCCGCCGCCGTAGACGAGCGTCTGCAGCCCGCTCGCGCGGGCGCCGCGCTCGAGCGCCGCTTCCGCGAGGCGCTTCACCATGGTGGGGGCGGCGAAGAACGACACGCGCGGGTGCGCCTCGAGGAGCGCCAGCACCTCGGCCGCGTCGAAGCCGCCCGATTCGGGCACCACCTGCGCGGCGCCTTTGGCGAGGTGCGTGAACGTGTACAGGCCGGACCCGTGCGACATCGGCGCGGCGTGCAGGAGCCGGCCCTCGGAGGAGACGTCGTCGACGTCCGAGAAATAGCTGAACGTCATCTGCGCGAGGTTGCGGTGCGACAGCATCGCGCCCTTCGGCCGCCCGGTCGTGCCGCTGGTGTAGAAGAGCCAGGCGAGCGCGCCGGAGTCCGTCTCGGCGAGGGCGCAGGGCTCGGGGGCGGCGAGCTCGCGCACCTGCTCCGGCGCCTCGATCACGGCGCGCGCGCCGGAGTCGCCGACGATGAACGCCACTTCCTTGGGGTGGAGCTTCGCGTTCACCGGCACCGCGGCGAGACCCGCCCACCAGATGCCGTAGAGCGCCTCGAGGTACTCGGGCGCGTTCTTCATCACGATCGCGACGCGGTCGCCGGGGGCGAGGCCGAGGCGGCCGCGCAGACCCGCCGCGAGGCAGGCCGCGCGGCGGGCGAGCTCGCCGTAGCGCGCCCACGGCGAGGCGCCGTGCACGACGGCGATCCGGGCCGGCTCCGCCCGGGCGGTGCGATCGAGCCACGCCGCGACGTTCATGGCGTGATTCTGCCTCACGCGGGCGGCGTTGTCGGCGCCGCCCGAAGCGCCGCGGCCCGGTAAAATGCGCGTTTCCCCCCGGTTCCCTGCCCCATGACCACCATCGTCGTCGTGCGCAAGGGCGATACGGCCGTCATCGCCGCCGACTCGCTCACGACCTTCGGCACCACCCGCCTCGCCCCGCAGTACGACCGCCATCCGGAGAAGGTGACCGCGTACGGCGATTCCTTCATCGGCGTGGCGGGCAGCGCCGCGCACCAGCTCGTGCTCGAGAACGTGCTCGAACGCACGTCCAATCTCGACTTCCACGGCAAGGCGGCGATCTACGAGTCGTTCCGGCGCCTGCACCCGGTGCTCAAGGACGAGGCGTTCCTCAACCCGAAGGAGGAGGAGGACGATCCCTACGAGTCGAGCCAGATGACCGTGATGGTCGCCAATCCCTGGGGCATCTTCGGCGTCTACTCGATGCGCGAGGTGTTCGAGTTCGACCGCTTCTGGGCGATCGGCTCGGGGCGCGACTTCGCGCTGGGGGCGATGTACACGATCTACGACCGGGCGAAGAGCGCGCGCGAGGTGGCCGAGGCGGGCGTGGTCGCGGGCGCCGAGTTCGACACCGGAACGTCCGCGCCGATCGCGGTGCACGAGGTGAAGCTCAAGCGCTGATGCGCATCGACAAGTGGCTCTGGGCCGCGCGCTTCTTCAAGACGCGCACGCTCGCGGCGGAGGCGATCGACGCGGGCCACGTGTCGGTGAACGGCGAGCGCGCGAAGGCGGCGAAGGCGCTCAGGCCCGGCGACGTGGTGGTGGTCCGCCGCCCGCCGTTCCAGCACACGGTGGTGGTGAAGGCGCTCTCGGAGCGCCGCGGCCCGGCCGCCGAGGCGGCGCTGCTCTTCGAGGAGACCGGGGAAAGCCGCGCGCGGCGCGCGGCGCTCGCCGCGGAGATGAAGGCCCTGCCCTCGCCGCGCTTCAAGGGCCGCCCGACCAAGAAGACGCGCCGCGACTACGAGAAGTGGCTGCGCTCGAGCGACGACGAGGAGTGAGGCCTAGAGCCTGACCGCCGGGTTGAGCGCGTAGCGGCCCGTGATCGAGGCCTGCGCGAGCACGTGGCGCTTCACGGCGTCGCGCACGTCGGCGCCGCGGAACGCGCCCTGCACCGGCAGGCGCTCCACGTCGAGCGCGTAGACCGTGAAGACGTAGCGATGCGGCAGCTCGTCGTTCCACGGCGGGCACGGGCCGTCGTAGCCGTGGTAGTCGCCCGCCATGGACGGATCGGAAGCGAACCAGCCGGTGTAGTCGTTGATGCCCTGCCGCGCGCCGTGGGGCGCCTGCGGCCCGGGCTTGCCGCGCGGCGTGACGCTCGAGGAGAACTCGCCCGCCTCGATCGTCCGCACGCTCGCCGGCAGGTCCACGAGCACCCAGTGGAAGAAATCGACGCGCGGGAGCGAGGCGCGCACGACGCGGCCCTCCTGGTTCACGTCGTCGCCGCGGCTCGGCACGTCGGGGTCGTGGCAGAGGATCGCGAACGACTTCGCGCCCGAGGGCACGTCGCTCCAGGCGAGGTGCGGATTGCGGTTCTTCGAGAGCGTGGCGTGGGACCCGGGATCCGGCGCGCAGAAGGCGAACTCGGCGGGGATCGCCCCGCCGTCGGCGAAGCTGGTGCTCGCGAGCTTCATTGCGGCTGCTGGACGATCTTCGCGAGTTGCACTTCGAACACCAGCGCGGAATTCGGCGGGATGCGCCCGGGCACGCCGCGCGGGCCGTAGGCCTTCGAGGCGGGGATGATCAGCAGCCGCTTGCCGCCCTCCTTCATGCCGATCACGCCCTCGTCCCAGCCGCGGATCACGCGCGCCGCGCCGACGATGAACCCGAACGGCGCCGGCCGCCCCTCGGAGCTGTCGAACTTCGCGCCCTTGAGGTCCTTCGCGCAGCCGTCGTAGATCCACCCGGTGTAGTTCACGAGCACCGCGCTGCGGAAGCGCACGGTGTCGCCCGTGCCGGGCTGCAGGTCGCGCGTCTGGAGCTCGGTCGGGACCGGCGCGCAGACGGGTTTCGGCGGCGGCGCCTTTTCCTCGGTGGCGCAGCCGAAGGCCGCGAGCGCGACGAGCAGGAGGGCGAGGATCGATTTCAAGGGGTCTCCGGTGCGATGGGTGGTCGAAGGGTCCGGCGTGAGAGCCGCGCCCGCGGCGCGAGTTCCGCTACTGGATGCCGCCGAGGCACACGTACTTGATCTCGAGGAACTCCTCGATCCCGTACTTCGAGCCTTCGCGGCCGAGCCCCGACTGCTTCACGCCGCCGAACGGCGCCACCTCGTTCGAGATGATGCCCACGTTCACGCCGACGATGCCGGCCTCGAGCGCCTCGGCCGCGCGGAAGATGCGGCCCACGTCGCGCGAGTAGAAGTACGCGCACAGGCCGAACTCGCTGTCGTTGGCGAGGCGGATCGCCTCCTCGTCGTCCTTGAAGCGGAAGAGCGGCGCGACCGGCCCGAACGTCTCCTCGCGCGCGACCTTCATGCCGGTCTTCATCTCGGTGAGGAGCGTCGGCTCGAAGAAGCGGCCGCCGAGCGCGTGGCGGTGCCCGCCCAGCACCACCTTCGCGCCCTTCGCGACGGCGTCCGCGACGTGGTCCTCGACCTTCTTCATCCCCTGTTCGTCGATGAGCGGGCCGATGTTCACGCCGGCCTCGGTGCCCTTGCCGACCTTGAACGCCTTGATGCGCTCGGCGAGCTTGGCGGCGAACGCGTCGTACACCTTGTCCTGCACGTAGATGCGGTTCGCGCACACGCAGGTCTGGCCGGCGTTGCGATACTTGGAGGCGAGCGCGCCGTCGGCGGCGGCGTCCAGGTCCGCGTCGTCGAAGACCACGAACGGGGCGTTGCCGCCCAGCTCGAGCGAGAGCTTCTTGATGGTGTCCGCGCTCTGGCGCATCAGGATGCGGCCCACTTCGGTGGAGCCGGTGAAGGTCAGCTTGCGCACGACGGGATTCGCGCACAACTCCTGGCCGATCGCGACCGGGTCGCCCGTCACGATGTTGAGCACGCCTTTCGGGATCCCGGCGCGCTCGGCGAGCTCCGCGAGCGCGAGCGCCGAGTACGGCGTCTGCTCGGCGGGCTTGAGCACGAAGGTGCAGCCCGCGGCAAGCCCCGGCGCGACCTTGCGCGTGATCATCGCGTTCGGGAAGTTCCACGGCGTGATCGCGGCGCACACGCCGATCGGCTGCTTCAGCACGATCAGGCGCCGGTCGTTGGTGGGGCTCGGGATCACGTCGCCGTAGACGCGCTTCGCCTCCTCCGCGAACCACTCGACGAACGAGGCGCCGTAGGTGATCTCGCCCTTCGCCTCGGCGAGCGGCTTGCCCTGCTCGGTGGTGAGGAGCAGCGCGAGGTCGTCGGCGTGGGCGAGGATGAGGTCGTACCACTTGCGCAGGAGGCGCGAGCGCTCCTTCGCGGGAAGGGCGCGCCACGCGGGAAGCGCGGCGTTGGCGGCGTCGATGGCGCGCCGGGTCTCGGCGCCGCCCATGTCGGGCACCGAGCCGAGGACGGAGCCGTCGGCGGGGTTGTCGACGTCGATGCGCTTGCGGCTATCGGCTTCGACCCACTCGCCGTTCACGTAGGCGCGGTCGCGGAAGAGCTTGGAATCCTTGAGGGGAAGGGCGGCGCTGCGATCCTTGACGATGGCATTCATGGCATTCACCTCCGGGAACCGGAAATTATACGCCCCGGCCCGCTGGGGCTATCATGGCGCCTCCCCACCCGCACCCGGAGGAGGCCCCATGCCACGCTTGCTCGCGTTCGCGCTCGCCGCACTGCTCCTCGCCGCGCCCGTCTCGGAAGCCAAGACGCTGCGATGGTCCAGCCAGGGCGACTACCTCACCGCCGATCCCATGGCCCAGAACGAGCTGCTCACCAACTCGATCAACGGCCAGGTGTACGAATCCCTCGTGATGCGCGGCAAGAACCTCCAGATCCTGCCGGGGCTCGCCGAGAAGTGGGAGCAGAAGGACCCGAAGACCTGGATCTTCCACCTGAGGAAGGGCGTGAAGTGGCAGGACGGCACCGACTTCACCGCCGACGACGTGGTGTTCTCCATCAAGCGGCTGCAGGGCAAGACCTCGAACTTCCGCGTCTACGGCAACGCCGTGGGCGAGCCGACCAAGATCGACCAGTACACCGTGCAGCTCGTGACGCCGGTCCCCAACCCGGTGATGCTGGAGATGCTCGCCAACAGCCTCTTCATGATGAGCAAGAAGTGGTGCGAGGAGCACAACGCCGTCGAGACGCAGGACTTCACCCACCAGGAGGAGAGCTACACGTCGCGCCACGCCATGGGCACGGGGCCGTACATCCTGGTCTCGCGCGAGCCCGACGTGAAAAGCGTCTTCAAGAAGAACCCGGACTGGTGGGGGCTCAAGGCGGGCAAGGATTACTGGGACGGCAACGTCGACGAGATCCTCTACACGCCGGTGAAGTCCGGCGCCACGCGCATGGCGGCGCTGCTCTCCGGCGACCTCGACTTCGTGCTCGACCCGGACGTGCAGGACATCGACAAGCTCAAGCGCGACCGCAACATCCACGTCTACGAGGGGCGCGAGAACCGCGTCATCTTCCTCGAGATGGACCAGAGCCGCGACGAGCTGCTGTACTCGAACGTCAAGGGCAAGAACCCGTTCAAGGACATCCGCGTCCGCAAGGCCTTCCTGCAGGCGATCGACATCAACGCCATCCACCGCGCGGTGATGCGCGGCCTGTCGGTGCCGACGGCGATCAACCTGCCCAACCCGGAGAAGGCGGGCATCCCGAAGGCGCTCGACAAGCGCCTGCCCTACGACGTCAACGCGGCGAAGAAGCTCCTGTCCGAGGCGGGCTACCCGAACGGCTTCGAGGTGCAGCTCGACTGCCCGAACAACCGCTACATCAACGACGAGAAGATCTGCGTCGCGGTGGCGGGCATGCTCGCGAAGATCGGCGTCAAGGTGAAGGTGAACGCGATGCCGCGCGCGCAGTACTTCCCCAAGATGCAGCGCCTCGACATGAGCTTCTGCATGCTGGGCTGGGGCGGGGCCACGACGGACGCGATCTTCACGATGCAGCCGGTGCTGCACTCGCGCAACGACAAGGGCGACGGCGACTACAACTGGGGCAACTACAAGGATCCGGAGTTCGACGCGATGGTCGACGACCTGAAGGGCGACACGGACGCCAAGCGCCGCCAGGAGAAGATCATCAAGGCGATGGAGTATTTCCGCGACCATGTCTACACGCTGCCGCTGCACATCCAGGTGATTCCGTGGGCGTCGCGCGCGAACGTGAAGGTGATCCACCGCGCCGACAACTGGCTGCAGGCGACCTGGGTGCAGGTCAAGTAGGGAAGGCGGCGCGGCAGCCGATGGCGGGAACGGCGTTGGAGCGGACGCGAGGCGGCCGCTCAACGCCGGCGCGCGGACGGGGAAACGGCCGCTCGACTGCGTCGGGCGGCGCGATTTCCGTGCTAGTCTCGTCGGGTGTCGTCAGGGAGACTACGAATCGTGGCCGCGGCGCTCCTCGCCGCGTCGGCCATCGCCGCATCGAGCGCGAGCGCCGCTGATCCGATCGGATCATGGCGTGACGCCGCGCGCCCCGGCGCGCTCGGCCGGATCCTCGGCAATTCGTGGGTCGGGCTGGAGCTCGGCTCCGTCGCGCTCGCGCCGCCATCAGCCTCGTTCGGGACACGCGGCGCGAGGGCGCAGATCGCGGGAGCGACGCTGCGCACCCTGGGCGGCTGGAGCGCGAGCCTCTTCGTGACGCGCGCCGCGCCCGACGCGGCCGCGGACGACGAAAGCGTGCGCATCCCCGATTCCACCGCCGTGAACGCCCGGCTCGCGCGGCGCATCTCCATGAGCACCACGCTCACGCTCGACGCCTTCAACCTCTTCGACCGACATGCGAGCGGGATGGACGAGTTCGTCGCTTCCCGCCTCTGGTCGCAGGGCGGGACGCCCGAGAATTTCCTCGTGCATCCCGGCGAGGGCCGCGGCGCGCGCCTCGCAGTGCGCTGGTCCTTCCGCTAGCCGCGGGAATCAGGAGATCCGGTAGCGGCACGCGCGGTAGAAGCCGCCGAACACGTCCACCTGCTCGTCGAGCTCCACGCGCCGTCCGACCATCGCGCCGCACTCGGTGAGCGTCTGCGACAGGCTCTCGCTCCAGAAGCCGCCGAGGAAGGGCTCCGCCCAGGTGAGGATCGCGCGCATCGGCGCGAAGCGGTGGAAGAAATGCCGCCCCTTGTTCTCGCCGTACTCCGCGATCACCAGCCGCCCGCCGGGCTTGAGGACTCGCACCGCCTCGCGCAGCGCCTCGTGCCGCGCCTGCGGCGGCATCTCGTGCAGCAGGAGGAAGAGCAGCACGGTGTCGAAGGTGCCGGACTCGTAGTGCAGGTCCTCGGCGAACATGCGCGCGAGGTGCAGGGTCTTGCCGATCGCGTGGACCTTGCGCCGCGCGGCCTCGAGCTGGATCGGCGCGGCGTCGATGAGGTGCACGGGCTGCTGCAGGCCCTGCGCGAGCGTCGGCGTGAGCTCGCCGTACACGCCCGCCACCTGCAGCGTCTTGCCCGCGCGCGGCAGGTCCATGAGCCGCATCGTCTCGCGCATGATCCGGCGGTAGTTGCCGAACAGGATCGCGTTGATGATCGGCTGGTGGTCGAAGAACCAGACCGAGACGGGCCAGATGTAGGCCCACGCGTAATGGCGCTCGAGGTAGTCGGGGAGGGTGACCGGCGTCTCGCGCGACAGCGGCCGCGCGCCGTAGGCGATGTCGTCCTCGGCGACGACATCGGCGCGCGCGCAGGACTCGATGCTCTGGAGGTTCAGGCGTTTCATCTCGTTTCCCTTGGGATTCGTTTGCTGGCGGGAACGAGCATCCCATCGCGCCCGCGGTGCGCCTTTGATCTGAATCAGGGGCGGCGGCGCCCCCCCGCCGAATCGGAAGATTCCTAGGCGGCGCGCGTCGGGGCGATGCCGCGATGGTAGACGCGGTCGCTCGCGAGGACCGTGGAGGGCGCGTAGGGCTCGCGCGCACGCAGCTCGCGGTAGTACGGCGCGAAGTCGGGCTCGGTCGCGGCGAAGAGCTCGTCGAAGCCGCGGATCACGAAGTAGGTTTCCTGGAAGGTGTCGATCTTGTAGCGCGTCTGCATCACGCGCAGCAGGTCGAACCCGATGCGGTTGGGCGCGGGGCTCGCGATGCAGTAGCGGATCTCGCCCCCCGAGGAGAGGATGCCCGCGCCGTAGGTGCGAAGCCCGGCCGGCGTCTCGATGAGGCCGAATTCCACCGTGTACCAGTAGAGGCGCGCGAGCATCTCGATCGCGCCGAGAGCGTGCGCCTTGATGCCGCCCTCGCCGTAAGCCTGCATGTAGTCGGCGAACACCGGGTTGAAGAGCATCGGCACGTGGCCGAAGAAGTCGTGGAAGATGTCGGGCTCGACGATGTAGTCGAACTCCCCGGGCTCGCGCAGCCACACCGTCACCGGGAAGCGGCGGTTCGCGAGGTGCTCGAAGAACACCCGGTCCGGCACGAGACCCGGCACGGCGACGAGCTGCCAGCGGGTGGCCGGGTAAAGCTTCGCGTTGATCGCGTCGAAGCGCGGAATGCCCGCGCCGTAGTCGAGCGTGGCGAGCGTCGCGCGGAACTCGTCGCAGGCATGGTGCGGCACGAGCGCCGCCTGGCGTCCGTAGAGCCGGCGCCACAGCTCGTGCTCGGCCGGCGCGTAGGCGTCCCAGTCCTGGTCCACCGTGTAGTCGGGCCGCATGCGGCGGTAGTCGCCGCGCAGGGCGTGGTCGGTCTGGCCGGTCATCTTTCGTAGCGCTCCACGCGCTGCTCGATGGCGCCGAAGAGGCTGCGGCCTTCCGCGTCGAGCATCTCGATGCGCACCGTGTCGCCGAAGCGCAGGAAAGGCGTCTTCGCGCTTCCGGCCTCCACCTGCTCGACGAGCCGCGCCTCCATGAGGCAGGCGTAGCCCGCGGCGCGGTCCTGGTTGGAGATGGTGCCCGTGCCGACCAGCGCGCCGGCGGCGAGATCGCGCGTCTTCGCCGCATGCGCGATGAGGTCGAAGAGGCCGAACGCCGCGTCGATGCCCGCGTTCGGGGTCCCGAGGCGCCGGCCGTTCACCTCGCAGTGGAGCGCCAGGTGGACGCGGCCGTCGCGCCACGCGCCGCCCAGCTCGTCGGGCGTCGCGGCGACCGGCGCGAGCGCGTTCGCGCCCTTGCCGTTCACGAAGCCGAAGCCTTTCGCGAGCTCCGCCGGGATGAGGCGGCGGAACGAAACGTCGTTCACCAGCGTGAGGAGACGCACCGCGTCGGCGGCTTCGCGCGCCGCCGCACCCATCGGCACGTCGCCCACGATCGCCGCCACCTCGCCCTCGAGGTCGATGCCCCAGTCCTCGGACAGCGAGCGGATCGGATCGCGCGGGCCCATCATCGCCCCCGCGCCGCCCTGGTACATCAGCGGATCGTGGTGGAAGCTCTCGGGGACGGTCGCGTTGCGCGCGCGGCGCACGCGCTCCACGTGCGAGAGATACGCGGAGCCGTCGAGCCATTCGTAGGCGCGCGGAAGCGGGGCGGCGACGCGCCCCTCGGCGAGCGCCGCCTGGAAATCGAACATGCCGCGCGCCCGTCCCTCCTCCACCTCCGCGGCGAGGGCACGCAGGCGCGGCTCGGCCTCACGCCAGCGCTCCAGCGCCGCCTGCATCGTAGGCGCGATCGAGGTCGCCTCGGCGGCCCTCGCGAGCGCGCGGTCGACGACCACCAGCAGGCCGTCGCGGCCGGCCGACTTGAGCGAGGCGAGCTTCACGCGCTCCCCCGCGGGAGCGTCGCCTTCGGGAACGCGCTCCAGACCTTGTCATAGTCGCGGTCGATCGCGGGCGAATCCATCGCCCAGGCGGTGGGCTCGAAGAGGTAGCGGCTCTCGAACATGAAGGCGAGCGTGTCGGCGAGGTATTGCGGCTCGAGCCTCGCCGCCACGGCCGCCTCGTAGCTCGCGCGGTCGGGGCCGTGCGCGCTCATCGCGTTGTGCAGGCTCGCGCCGCCGGGGAGGAACCCCTCGCGCTTCGCGTCGTAGGTGCCCTTCACGAGGCCCATCAGCTCGCTCATCACGTTGCGGTGGAACCACGGCGGGCGGAACGTGCGCTCGGCCACCATCCAGCGCGGCGGGAAGACCACGAAATCGACGTTCGCGGTGCCCGGCGTGTCCGAGGGCGAGGTGAGCACCGTGAAGATCGACGGGTCGGGATGGTCGAAGCTCACGGTGTTGATCGCGTTGAAGCGCGCGAGGTCGTACTTGTACGGATAGTAGTTGCCGTGCCAGGCCGCCACGTCGAGCGGCGAGTGGCCGTACCCGGCGCTCCACAGGTGTCCGGCGAGCTTGGCCACCACTTCCGTCGGCTCGTCGCGATCCTCGAAGGCGGCGCAGGGCGCGAGGAAGTCGCGCGGGCTCGCGAGCCCGTTCGCGCCGATCGGCCCCAGCTCGGGAAGGCGGAACGGCGCGCCGTAGTTCTCGCACACGTAGCCGCGCACCGGGCCCGCGACCTCGACGCGGAACCTCACGCCGCGCGGCACCACCGCGATCTCGCCGGGCATCACCCCGAGCCGCCCGAGCTCCGTCGCGAGCGCGAGCTCGCCCTGCTGCGGAACGAGCAGCAGCTCCCCGTCCGCGCTGTAGAAGACGCGGCGCATCGAGCGGTTCGCGGCATACAGGTGGACGGCGGCGCCCGCCTGCGCGCGCGCCTGCCCGGCGGTGGCGAGCGTCGCGAGGCCGTCGAGGAAATCGGTGGGCGCCTCGGGAATGGGCATCGGGCGCCAGCGCAGGCGGTCCGGCGGGCACTCCACCTCGCGGCACGCCGCGGTGCGCAGCTTCCCGTCGTCGATGCGGCGGAACGGCGCGTGCATCGCCGAGGGCCGCAGGCGATAAACCCACGTGCGCAGGTTCTGCGCGCGCGGCGCGGTGAACGCCGAGCCGGACAGTTGCTCGGCGTAGAGGCCGAATGGCGCCTTCTGCGGCGAGTTCTGCCCCACCGGCAGCGCGCCCTCCACCGCCTCCGTCTCGCGATGGGCCCCGAACCCGGAGAGATATTTCAGCGTGACGGTCCTCGACGAATCATTCATCTGCGTTCATCTGCGTGCCGTCATCTGCGTTCATCTGCGTTTCCCGCCTTTCGTCCGCATCGCTGCGCGTCAAATCGCCCCGCGCGCGATCTGCTCCGCCTCGATCGATTCGAAGAGGGCCCGGAAGTTGCCCTCGCCGAAGCCCTCGTTGCCCTTCCTCTGGATGATCTCGAAGAAGATCGGGCCGATCACGGTCTCGGTGAAGATCTGCAGCAGCTTGTCCTCGCGCCGGTCCTTGTCGAGGCCCTCGCCGTCGATGAGGATGCGGTCGCGCCGCAGCCGCTCGAGGTCCTCGCCGTGGTTGGGCACGCGCGCGTCCACGCGGTCGTAGTACGCCTCCGGCGTGTCGAGGAAGCGCACGTGGCGCGCGCGAAGCTGCTCCACCGTCGAGTAGATGTCGCGCGTCGAGAGCGCGATGTGCTGGATCCCCTCGCCGTGGTAGGCGTCGAGGTACTCCTGGATCTGCGACTTGCGGTCCGAGGGCTCGTTGATCGGGATGCGGATCTTGCCGCAGGGACTGGTGAGCGCGCGCGAGGTGAGTCCGGTCTTGCGGCCCCGGATGTCGAAGTAGCGGATCTCGCGGAAGCCGAAGAGCTTCTCGTAGAACTGCGCCCACACGTCCATGCGCCCCGCGTACACGTTGTGCGTGAGGTGGTCGATCTCCAGCAGCCCCGCGCCCTCCGGGCGGCGCGGCGCCCCCTCGAGCGGCACGAAGTCGATGTCGTAGATGGAAAGGCCGTCGCCGTACCGGTCGACCAGGTAGATGAGACTCCCGCCGATTCCCTGGATCGCCGGGATGTTGAGCTCCATCGGCCCGACCTTGCCGTGGAAGGGCCGGGCGCCGAGCTCGAGCGCGCGCTGGTAGGCCTTCGCCGCGTCCTTCACGCGCATGGCGAAGGCGCATGCGGACGGGCCGTGCACCCGCGCGAACGACTGCGCGAAGCTGTCGGGCTCGCGGTTCACGATGAAATTGACGCCGCCCTGCCGGTAGAGCAGGACGTCCTTGGAGCGGTGGCGCGCGACGGCGACGAAGCCCATCTGCTCGAAGAGCGCGCCGAGGAGCTGCGGATCGGGGGCGGTGTACTCGACGAACTCGAATCCGTCGGTGCCCATCGGGTTGTCGCTCGCCTGCGGGATCGCGGTCATGCGGAATTCCTCGCGCAAAGGCCGGGGTGCGGGCCGTCAGGCCGCTAATCTACGCCGCCCCCGCCGCAATAGGATTGCGAAACGCGGCGCGAAATTCCCCGGGCGAGCAATAATATTGCGCTTTCATCCCCGGAGCCGCCCGAGATGGCGCCGATCCGCCTCAACCGCACCGACCGGCGCCTGCTCGAGCTCCTGCAGCGCGACGGGGCCCTCACCAACCTCGAGCTCGCCGCGCGGGTGAACCTCTCGCCGAGCGCGTGCCTGCGCCGCGTCCGCTCGCTCGAGAAGGCCGGGGTCATCCGGCGCTACGTGGCGATCCTCGACCCGCGCAAGGTCGGGCTCGGGCTGATGGGCTTCGTGACGGTGAAGCTCGAGAAGCGCGGCCGCATGCCGACCGACGCCTTCGCCCGGGCGGTGAAGGATTGGCCCGAGGTGCTCGCCTGCCACGCCCTCACCGGCGACATGGATTACCTCCTGCGCGTGCAGGTGGAGGGCCTGGACCATTTCTCGCGCTTCGTCATGGATTCGCTCCTCAAGCACCCGGGCGTGCTCGACGTGAAATCGAGCTTCGTGCTGGAGGAAGTGAAGGAGACGACGGCGCTGCCGCTCACCCACCTTTCGGGCTAGCGCGAAGCCCCGCCCTCCTGCTCCGCGAACTCGAGCACCACGCGCCGCGTGCGCGCGCTCTTCTTCTCGATCTTCGCCACGCGCAGCCGCCCGATCTCGCGCGTGTTCGCCACGTGCGTGCCGCCGCAGGGCTGCAGGTCGACGCCATCGATCTCGAGCAGCCGCACGCGCCCCGCCCCGCGCGGCGGCTTCACGGACATGGTGCGCACCAGCTCGGGCTTCGCGTCCAGCTCCTCCTCGGTGATCCACCGGGTCCGCACGTCGTGCGCCTCGCCGACCAGCCGGGCGAGCTCGCCCTCCAGGGCCTCGCGCTCGAGCGGCTCCGTCATGTCGAAGTCGAGGCGCGCGTACTGCGCGGTGATCGAGCAGCCGTTCGTCTGGTGCGGCACGATGGCGCAGAGGAGGTGGGTGGCCGTATGGAAACGCATGTGCCGATGGCGCCGCTCCCAGTCGATGCGGGCGGTGACCGTGTCGCCGGGACGAAGGCCGGCGAGGAGCGCTTCCTGCCCGGGGGCGGGGACGTGGACGACGTCGCCCGGACCCTCGCCCTTCAGCGTGTCGGCGATCGCGATGCGGCCCGATCGCCAGGCGAGCTCGCCCGCGTCGCCCGCCTGCCCGCCGCCGCGCGGATAGAAGACCGTGCGGTCGAGGCGGATGCCCTCCGGCGATGCGGCGGTCACGCGCGCCTCGACTTCCCTGCGGTAAGGTTCCTCCCGGAAGATCTCCTCCGTCATCGCGCCCCCGAATTGACTTTGCCTCGCCCGTCCCTCCATGATGCTCCATGAACCCCGGCGGCGATAAGATGCACACGTACCGCCCATAGCGCCGCCCTCTTCCGTGCTCGCCTTCATCCTGCGCCGCATCCTCCAGGGCATCGTCGTGATGCTGGTGGTGGGCTTCATCGCCTTCTCGCTCTTCAACTTCGTGGGCGACCCGGTCGCGCAGATGGTGCCGCCGGAGGCGACGCAGGCCGACCGCGACGCGATGCGCCACATGCTCGGCCTCGACCGGCCCTTCTACGTGCAGTTCGGGACCTTCCTCGAGAACGCCCTGCACGGGAACTTCGGCATCTCGCTCAGGCTCGGGCGGCCGGTGTCGGCGCTCCTCGCCGAGCGCATCCCCGCGACCTTCGAGCTCGCGTTCACGGCCTCGATCATCGCGCTGCTCGTCGGCATCCCGGCCGGCGTCTACTCGGCGCTGCGGCCCGATTCGTGGATCTCGCGCGGCATGCTCACCACCTCGCTCATCGGCGTGTCGCTGCCCAACTTCATCATCGGCATCTTCCTGATCCTCGTCTTCGCGGTGTGGCTCGGGTGGCTGCCCTCCTTCGGGCGCGGGGAGACGGTGCAGCTCGGCTTCTGGTCCACGGGGCTCCTCACCGCCTCGGGGCTCAAGGCGCTGGTGCTTCCCGCGATCACGCTCGGCTTCTTCCCGCTCACGCTCGTCATGCGGCTCGTGCGCTCGGAGATGCTCGAGGTGCTGCGCTCGGACTACATCAAGTTCGCGCGCGCCCGCGGCCTCACCGATCGCGCCGTGCACTTCGGCCACGCCCTCAAGAACACGCTCGTGCCCGTCATCACCATCACCGGCCTGCAGCTCGGCGGCATCATCGCCTTCGCGATCATCACCGAGCAGGTGTTCCAGTGGCCGGGCATGGGCCTGCTCTTCATCCAGGCGGTCCAGTTCGCCGACGTGCCGGTGATGGCCGCGTACCTGTGCCTCATCGGGCTCATCTTCGTGGTGATCAACCTCACCGTGGACCTGCTCTACTACGCGGTCGATCCGCGGCTGCGCGTGGAAACGGCGGGGGCGCGCTGATGGCGACGCTGCGTCATTCGCCTGCCGAGGGCAATCCGGCCCGTGGGTTCCCGTCCGCGCGGGAACGACTGGGGAGGATGCTCGACAGCGACCTCTTCTACAGCTTCCGGCGCCGGCCGGGCGTGATCCTCTCCGCGGCGATCACGGCGACCCTCGTCATCGCCTCGACGTTCGCGCCCTGGGTGGCGCCCCACAACCCGTTCGACCTCGCGACGCTCAACCTGAGCGACGCGATGTCGCCGCCCGCCTGGATCGCCGGGGGCAACGCGACCTACCTCCTCGGCACCGACGACCAGGGACGCGACGTGCTCTCCGCGATCCTCTTCGGCTCGCGCATCTCGCTCCTCGTGGGCCTCCTCGCGACGCTGCTCGCCATGGTGATCGGGGTCGCGCTCGGCCTCGTGGCCGGCTACGCGGGGGGCAAGGTGGACGCCTTCATCATGCGCGTGGCCGACGTGCAGCTCTCGTTCCCCGCGATCCTCATCGCGCTCCTCGTCGACGGCCTCGCGCGGGCGGCGCTGCCGCGGGAATTGCAGGACCAGCTCGCGTTCTACGTGCTCGTGATCGCGATCGCGGCCTCCGGCTGGGTGCGCTACGCGCGGACGGTGCGCGGATCGACCCTGGTGGAGCGCAACAAGGAGTACGTCCAGGCGGCACGGGTCATCGGAAGGCATCCGGCCGCCATCATGTTCACCCATGTGCTGCCCAACGCGCTCGGGCCGGTGCTCGTGCTCGTGACGCTGCACATCGGGGAAGCCATCATCACCGAGGCGACGCTGTCGTTCCTCGGCGTCGGCGTGCCGCCCACCCAGCCTTCGCTCGGCACGCTGATCCGCATCGGAAACGAATTCCTCTTCTCGGGCGAATGGTGGATCACGGTGTTCCCGGGCGCCGCGCTGGTCGCGCTGGTGCTCGCCATCAACGTCCTGGGGGACTGGCTCCGCGACGCGCTCAACCCCAGGCTGCGCTAGCGTCGCGTGAAAGGCACCGACATGAAACGCTTCCTCCCGCTCGCCCTCGCGCTCGCCGCGGCGGCGTGCGCCACCCCGGGTCCCTACGCCGAGCCCTACTCGATCATCGAGGACGATACGGTCCACTCCGCCGACCCGAACGTGATCCACGTGATCGTGAACCGGGTGGACGATCGCAACGCCATCGACATCCGCCATGCGGTCGTGCCGCCCGGCCCCCACGAGGTCACGGTCGACGTGCCGCCGCGCAAGGGATGGCACGCCACGCAGCGCACCTTCCAGCTCGTCACGGAGCCGTGCATGCGCTACTACATCTCGGGAAGGCTCGACAACCCGGTGGGGCCGCAGTGGACGCCGATCGTGCGCGGCAGCGCGCGCATCCGCGAGTGCGAGGCGAAGTTCGGCGTGAACCGATGACGGCACCGCTGCTCGAGGTGAGCGACCTGCGCGTCGAGTTCCCGACGCGCCACGGCACGCTCACCGCGATCGACGGCGTGAGCTTCGACATCGCGCCGGGCGAGGTGCTCGGCGTGGTGGGCGAATCGGGCGCGGGCAAGTCCCTCACCGGGGCGGCGATCATCGGGCTCCTCGAGCCGCCGGGCCGCATCGCGGGCGGCGAGATCCGGCTCGAAGGTCGGCGGATCGACCGGCTCCCCCCGGAGCAGATGCGGCGCATCCGCGGCCATCGCATCGGCGCGATCTTCCAGGACCCGCTCACCTCGCTCAATCCGCTCTACACGATCGGCGCGCAGCTCGTCGAGACGATGCGCACGCACCTGCCGCTCGACGCGCAGGCGGCGCGCAAGCGCGCGATCGAGCTCCTCGGCGAGGTCGGCATTCCCGCGCCCGAGCGGCGCATCGACCACTACCCGCACCATTTCTCCGGCGGCATGCGCCAGCGCGTCGTGATCGCGCTCGCGCTGTGCGCCAACCCGCGCCTGGTGATCGCCGACGAGCCCACCACCGCGCTCGACGTCTCGATCCAGGCCCAGATCATCGCGCTGCTGAGGAAGCTGTGCCGCGAGCACGGGACCGCGGTGATGCTGGTGACGCACGACATGGGGGTGATCGCGGAAACCGCCGATCGCGTCGCCGTCATGTACGCCGGGCGCATCGTGGAGATCGGCCCCGTCCAGGCGGTGATCCACGACCCGCAGCATCCGTACACCGCGGGCCTCATGGGCTCGATCCCGTCGGTGGGCCAGGACGTCGATCGCCTGCCGCAGATCGAGGGCTCCATGCCGAGGCTCGACGCGATCCCCGCCGGCTGCGCGTTCCACCCGCGCTGCCCGCGCGCCTTCGACCGGTGCCGCATCGCGCGCCCGGAGCTGCTGCCGGCCAACCGCACGCGCGCCGCGTGCTGGCTGCACGCGCCGGAGCGGGCGAGCCCGGCGGCGCAAGCCGGCTGGAGCGAGGGAGCGGTGCATGGCTGACCCGGCCGGGGAAGCGCTCCTCGAAGTCCGCCACCTCACGAAGGACTTCGACGTCTCGCGCCCCTGGCTCAACCGCGTGGTCGAGCGCGCGCCGCGGCAATGGCTGCGCGCCGTGGACGACGTGAGCTTCTCGATCCGGCGCGGGGAGACGCTCTCGCTGGTGGGCGAGTCGGGCTGCGGAAAGTCCACCGTGGCGCGGCTGATCTGCGGGCTCTACGCGCCCACCGCGGGCTCGATCCTCTTCGAAGGCGTGGACATCGCCACGTTGACGAAGCGCGGCGACATGCTGCGGCTGCGCCGGCGCTTCCAGATGATCTTCCAGGACCCGTACGCGAGCCTCAACCCGCGCTGGCGCGTGCGCGACATCGTGGTCGAGCCGCTGCGCGCCCACGGGCTGCTGCGCGACGAGCGCACGCTGCGCGCGCGCGCCGGCGAGCTCCTCGCCCAGGTGGGCCTCGCCCCGAGCGACGCGGAGAAGTACCCGCACGAGTTCTCCGGCGGGCAGCGCCAGCGCATCTCCATCGCGCGCGCCCTCTCCTCGAACCCCGAATTCCTGGTGTGCGACGAGCCGACGAGCGCGCTCGACGTCTCGGTGCAGGCGCAGATCCTCAACCTCATGAAGGACCTGCAGCGCGCGCACGGCCTCACCTACCTCTTCATCTCGCACAACCTCGCGGTGGTCTCGCACATCTCGACCACGGTGGGCGTGATGTACCTCGGAAGGATCGTCGAGAGCGCGCCGACCAAGGTGCTCTTCGACCGCCCGCTGCACCCCTACACGCGCATGCTCGAGAGCGCCATTCCCGACATCGAGATGTCGGGAAAGCCGCGCACTCCGGTGGCGGGCGAGGTGCCGAACCCGCTCGATCCCCCGGCGGGCTGCGCGTTCCACCCGCGCTGCCCGTATGCGCGCGAGAAATGCCGCGCCGAGCGCCCGCCGCTCGCGCCATTCGGGGGGGCGAGCGTGGCGTGCCACGGGGTGCGCGAGGGCTGGATTCCGCTCGTTCGCGCCGAGGCGGCGGCCTAGGACCCGCGGGTCTCCGTTACAGGCGTAAGAGCCTCCGGCGCACCGCGTTGACGGCCGGGGGCCACCTCGGTAGCCTCATGCGTTCCCCCGAGCGGAACCGCCCGCCATGTTCCAGCGCGGCTTCACCCTCGTCGAAATGGCCATCGTGATCGCGATCGCCGCGATCATCCTCTGGATCGCGGTGCCCGCGGTCGAGGCCTATCTCGACAAGAGCCGGGCCGCGCAGGCGGTGATGGAGATCTCCGACATGTCGACGAAGATCCGCCAGAAGATGAAGTCCACCGGGAAGCTGCCGGATTCGCTCGACGAGGCCGGCTTCACGGGACGCGTCGATCCCTGGGGCCACGCCTACGAGTACCTCAACCTCGCGACGCTGAAGGGCAACGGCCAGGCGCGCAAGGACAAGAAGACGAACCCGCTCAATTCGGACTTCGACCTCTACAGCCGCGGCGCCGACGGCCTCACCAAGGCGCAGGTGACGCAGTCCGATGCCCGCGACGACATCATCCGCGCGCGCGACGGCGCCTTCATCGGCCTCGCCTCGGACTTCGACCCATGAGGAGCGCCCCCCGCGGGAGGCAGCGAGGGCACGTCGCGCGGCGGCTGTTCCTGCTCTTCGTGCTCTCCGCGTTCCTGCCGCTCGCGATCATCGCCGCGCTCTCGCTGGGCGAGGTGCGAAGCCTCCTCCTGCAGCAGGCGGAGCAGCGGCTCGCGGCGACGGCCAAGGGGTACGGCATGACGCTCTACGAGCGCCTGCTCGTCGCCTCCGATGTCGCCCTCTCGACGGTCGAGCGCAGCGGGTCGGACCTCGCCCACGACGACCTCGCGCACCGCACGTTCCTGTGGGTCGGCCTCCTCGAGCCGGCCGGAGGGCTGCGCAACGTCCTGGGCGACGCGTCCGTGCCCGCGCTCGACGGCGAGGCGCGCGAGCGCCTCGCCGCGCGCAAGCCCACCGTCCTCGTCGTGCGCACCGGCAATGTCGCGCACGTGCTCCTCGCCGTGGCGCGGCCGGCCCCGGCGCGCGGCGAGGTGGTCGTCGCCGAGATGAACCCGCAATACCTGTGGGGAAGCTCCGACGAGACGCCCACTTCCACGGACTTCTGCGTGGTCCAGGACGTGAGCGCGGCGAGCCTGAATTGCGCGGAGCCGCTCGAAGCCGCCGCGGAGCGCGCGATGGTCGACGCGCGCAGCAGCTCGCACCTGCGCAGCGCCCTCTGGGAGCGCGACGGCGAGCCCTATCGCAGCGTCGCCTGGGCGCAGTTCATGCGCGCCGGCTTCGGCACCCCCGACTGGGTGGTGATCGCGACGCAACCCGAGCGGCACCAGGTGCAGCGCGCGCGCGACTTCGGGAAGCTCTACGTGCCGGTGGTCCTGCTCGCGCTGCTCCTGGTGAGCTGGCTCACCATCCGCCAGGCGGGCCACATCGTGGGGCCGCTCGCGCGGCTCGCCGAGCGGGCGCGCGGCATGGCGCAGAACGACTTCAAGTCGCGCGTCGAGCTGGAGCGCGAGGACGAGTTCGGCGAGGTCGCCGCGGCCTTCGACGCGATGTCGCAGAAGCTCGGCCGCCAGTTCGCCTCCCTCAGGGCGCTCTCGGAGATCGACCGCCTGATCCTCTCCACGGTGGACAGCGCCCAGGTGATCCGCACCGTGCTGCACCGGCTGGGGACCGCGGTCCGCGCCGACGCCGTCACGGTGACGCTCCTCGAGCACGACAACGCGGATCACGCGCGCACGTACTTCCGTTCCTCCGAAGGCGACGAGAGCCTGCAGATGGAGCGCCACGCGATCGACGCGGCGGAGCGCGCGGACCTCGAGGGCGCTTCCGCCGGCCAATGGATCGCGCTCGCGAAGGGCGGCCCCGCGTACCTCGAGCGCCTCGCGGCCGACGGCGCGACCACGGCGTACGTGCAGCCCGTGGTCTGGCGCGGGACGCTCTGCGGCGCCCTCGCCCTCGGCTACCGCGGCAGCTCGGCGCTCGACGAGGAGGAACGCCAGCACGCGCGCGAGCTCGCCGACCGCGTGGCCGTGGCCGTCTCCTCCGCGTGGCGCGACGAGCAGCTCTACCTGCAGGCGCACTTCGACGCGCTCACGGGCCTGCCCAACCGCCTGCTCTTCAAGGACCGCCTCGGGCAGGAGATCGCGCGCAGCCAGCGCGAGGGGCTGCGCTTCGCGCTCCTCTTCGTGGACCTCGACCACTTCAAGACGGTGAACGACAGCTTCGGCCACACGACGGGCGACGCCGTGCTGCGCGAGACGGCGCGGCGCATCTCGCGCTGCGTGCGCACCACCGACACCGTGTCGCGGCTGGGCGGCGACGAGTTCACCGTGATGCTCACGAACCTGCACCACGCGCAGGAAGCGTGGCTCGTCGCCGAGAGCGTGGTCGAGGCGTTGTCGCGCGAGTTCCAGGTGAACGGCGAGCAGTGCTTCCTCAGCGCGAGCGTGGGCATCGCCTCCTTCCCGGAGGATGGCACCTCGGCCGAGGAGCTGCTGAAGAGCGCCGACACCGCGATGTACCGCGCCAAGGCGAGCGGGCGCTCGCAGGCCGTGTACTTCGAGGAGCGCATGAACGCCGAGACGGTCGCGCGCCTCACCCTCGACCGCGACCTGCGCGTGGCGATCGAGCACGGCGAGCTCGAGCTCCATTACCAGCCGAAGCTCGACGTCGCGAGCGGCGCGATCCTCGGCGCCGAGGCGCTGGTGCGCTGGCGCCACCCGTCGCTCGGGCTCATCTCGCCGGACCGCTTCATCCCGCTCGCCGAGGAATCGGGATTCATCGAGCAGGTGGGCCACTGGACGCTGCACGAGGCGTGCGAGCAGATGCGGCGCTGGCGCTCGTCGGGGCTCGCGCTCGAGAGCGTGTCGGTGAACGTCTCGCCGCGCCAGTTCCGGCGCCGGGGCCTGCTCGAGTTCATCCGCGGCTGCGTGAGCGACGCGGGCCTGCCCGCCGAATGCCTCTGCATCGAGATCACCGAGGGCCTGCTGATGGAGCGCAGCCAGTCCACCGAGGAGCTGCTGCAGCGGCTGAGCGCCATGGGGCACCGCATCGCGCTCGACGACTTCGGCACCGGCTTCTCCTCGATGGCCTACCTCAGGCGCTTCCCGGTGGGCGAGATCAAGATCGACCGCGTGTTCATCGAGGGGCTCGCGCCGGGCGCCGATTCCGAGGCGATCGTCGCGGCGATCATCGCGATGTCGCACGCGCTCGGCAAGAGCGTGGTCGCCGAGGGCGTCGAGACCTCGGAGCAGTTCGCCCTCCTCGCGCGCATGGGCTGCGACCAGGTGCAGGGATTCCTCCTCTCGGCCGCCGTGCCCGCCGCCGACTTCGAGGCGCTGGTGCGCAGCCGCCTCGCCGCGCCCTCGGCCGCCTAGGTTGACGGGCGGCGCCGCGCGCCGCGAGAATTCCGGATGGACCCCCAGCGACCGAAGCTTCGCCTGCGCACCCTGACCGCGCAGGGCATGGGGCGGGTGGCGCCG